>JAZFTU010000070.1:0-3614 GCA_036446855.1 Hydrothermarchaeaceae archaeon (SeqCode)
CCACGCCGAGGGCAGCATCGCATACAGGGTGGATTCAGGCGCTTCAATAGTTTACTCTGGCGACACCGAGCCGTGCGAGGGAGTAAGGACGCTTCTCAAAGGCGGAGCTGACATGCTTATCCATGAATGCTCTGTTCTCGACTCCTCAGAACACAGTGAGGGCCACACAACGCCCTCTGCCCTTTCCAAGTTTCTAAAAGATATGCAAGTAAAAACACTTGTGCTCACCCATTTTTCTCCTGAAATTTCGGGAAATGAAAAAGAAGTTTTGAAAATTTTAAAGGAACGCTTCACCGGGAAAATCATAATAGGTAAGGACCTCCTCTCGCTGGAGCTGCCATGAAGGCGATAATCCTTGCGGCGGGAGTAGGAAGACGGCTGAGGCCCCACACGGATTACACGCCTAAGCCCCTCCTTCCCATAGGCGGAAAGAGCGTGATAGGCCAAATTGTTGAAAATCTCGGCGTGCTCAATCTCCAGGAGATAATTGTAGTATTAGGGAATAGAGGGGATGAAATCAAAAAGTATCTTAAGAGATTCAATTATCCAATTTCATACGTTACACAAAGAAGCCCTCTTGGAACTGCCCACGCACTCTCGGCGGCGTCTCACAAAATAAATGGGGATGTACTCGTGAGCGCAGGCGACACCATATTTCCGAAAGGCCACTATAAGGCGCTTTGCGCCGCCTTTAAAAAATGGGATTTGGATGCTGCATTAAGCCTGAAAGTCATGAATAAAAAACAGATGAAAGAATCGAGCACCGTAAAGCTGGGGAGCGGGGGGCGCATTTTAAAGGTCATAGAAAAGCCCGCGGAGGATGAGATGCTAAGCGAGATTGCCTGCGGCCCCATGTACCTATTTAAGGATGTAATAAAGGACTACCTGACGGTCGAAAAGTCAAAAAGGGGCGAATATGAGATTACTGATTCGATACAGGCGATGATAGAGGGCGGCCGGAGGGTCAGGGGGATTGTCACAAAGAAGTGGCAGCACCTTTCAACTGAAGAGGACTTTATCAGGCTTAATCCTGCCCCTTGATCTTTTTTACAATCTCTTTCATGAAAGATGGGAGGTCTTTAGGCTGGCGCGAGGTGATGAGGTTCCCGTCCACGACAACCGCCTCGTTTAAAAATTCTGCACCAGCTGCCTTAAGGTCGTCTCGTATGCCTCCCCAGCTTGTGGCCTTTCTCCCGGTAATGAGGCCCGCAGAAATGAGGATTTGTTGTCCGTGGCAGATTGCTGCCACAGGTTTATTTTCTTCAAAAAAGTGCCTTGCGATTCTTAGGGCATCTTTATGAAGCCTGAGTCTTTCCGGGGCCTTTCCGCCCGGGAGTATCAGGATGTCGTATTCCTCAGGGTTTACGTCCCCTAAAAACAGGTCAACCTTCTTTTTGTAGCCGTGCTGTCCGATTATCTGGCCTTCCCCAAAGGAGGCAATCTTTATTTCGACTCCCTCCTCTTTCAGCCGGTAAAATGGATAGAGAAGCTCAGAATCCTCAAAGTCGTCGGCACTTAATATGAGGGCTTTCATCTCGTTCTTCAATGTAAATCCACAATTATTTATATTTTCTCTTTGAAATCTCACCCTATGAGGTGCTTTATTTCTGTAGACGTGGAAAATCATAAACTGCGCACGATGCTTGAGGAACTTTCGCGGGTGGGGACAAAACTCAGGATTTTAGACCCAGAAAAGCTCCATATAACACTCAAGTTTTTGGGAGAGGTGTCCGAAGAGTCGACAGCAGACATATTAAACGCCATGGACAGATCGCTTTCTACTTTTAGCCAATTTGAAGCATCATTAAATGGAATCGGGGCATTTCCGAAACTGAGTTACATGCGCGTGGTGTGGGCAGGCGTTCGAAAAAATAGTGATAGATTCATTGAAATGCAGGGCAAAATTGACAAAAATCTTGCCCCCCTGGGATTCCACCCAGAGAGAAGATTCCACCCCCATCTAACGCTTGCAAGGGTAAAATCCCAAGAGGGAAAGGAGGCGCTTCTCACATTTATCTCTGAAAATCAGGAGCGGTCGTTTGGAGATTTTACTGTGAGCTCTGTTAGGCTGAAAAAAAGCGTTTTGATGCCTGAAGGGCCGGTTTACTCAACCCTCGGTGAGACAAAACTCAAAAGGGAGACGACATGAAGATTATCACAAGATCGGAGACAGGACGAAGCGTTGGGGCAGCTCTTAAAAAATGCATAACTGAGATAAACCGGGAGCTTGAGACCGTGGATGGGGAGATAATAAAGGCACAATCCGAGGTCTCTGCGGGCCCATCGGGGGGGCAAGTTGCAATAAGCGTTGCTATATCCGGCTCCGCCCCGTATAAAAAATCTGTCTTGGGCATTAATCACAGGGGGAAGAGCCTGGAGGCCTCGACAAAAAGGGCCACCGAAAAATTAAACATCCTATTAGCTGATAAAAAAGGGGAGGTCGTTGACGTATTTACCGTAAACATTACCACGCCCTTTCCGAGAAGAACGTATACTACAATCGTTGCGGCCGTAAACGAAGAGACGTTAATTCCAGCACTGACTGCCTCACAGAGAAGGGCGAGGCTCAAAAATATACTGGAATTATTAAATGGCGACCCAAAATCTATAAACATCTCCCGGGTCGCAGAGATTTTCGGCGTATCAAGGCTTATAATTTATAAAGATTTGGAGGAGATGGGATATAAGCGGACCTCAGGTGGCTGAGGGATATTGGGGAGAGAATTATTCAATTTAGATTTTATTTGTTACTCCAGCGCTATTTATTTAAATGAAGAGACTAATTGCCTTTTTAATTCTCCTTTTGGCCATAAATCCGGCATATGCCCTGGATAGTGCTGATACGACAGAGAAGATAGGCGAGCTTACAGATAGATACAACAACCTTGTAACAAATTACAATGTTCCGGTGGTGCGATGGGTGAAGGAGTTTCGGGGAGAATTTGGGGGCGTCTATTACGTCAAAGTATACGACGATACCGGATTTTTCGGTAGATTCTTTAAAAAAAAGGAGGAGGCCGTCTTTTACAGAGTCGTGATATACCCAGACGGTACCCTTGGAGCCTATGAGGTCCAGAGCATGGGACGGCCCTCCGCTGCCATCTCTACTGAAGAGTTCAATAAATTTTACTCTAACAGCATCGGCGTGGACCCGTTTAACACAGACAAACAAGAGCTGATTGAGCTGGGAAAGCAGGAAGTAATTCGGCTTGCCTTCAAGGTAAACGTCGAACCCGACCTATTAAAGTTCAAAGTCGTGGGATGGGTATTTTCAAAACTTGCCTAGGCCGGCTTGTGATGCGCAATTTTTACAAGACTATACTCGTTTGACTTCATATTTTTAGTAGCTTAGATACGCATTCCACTATCATAAGATAACGAACGCACTCCGACTATACCTCCAGGGGGTTCTTCGAGAGAGCGTGAGAGCCAGAGTTACAGTGTATACCTGGTCATTTTAAAATTAAGAGGCAACCGCCTAAATGTCAAAATTTTGTTATCGCCATGAAAAGGATAAGGTAAGTGGAGACTTTACTGGTGGGATAAAAACAAAGAGGGTGCTCCATAAGACATGACAACTAAATATGCTCCGGAATATCTACAAGTCTCCATCC
>JAZFTU010000071.1:0-2382 GCA_036446855.1 Hydrothermarchaeaceae archaeon (SeqCode)
CTAAACGCCTTTTTAGGATATTTTTAAACTCTTCCCTCCCTTGAGGGGTTATTGTATGCACTATCCTGTCAACGGTGGAAGAAGGCTCTTTTTTGCCGATGACCATCCCCTCATTTCGCATTTTGTTTAAAGTTGGGTAAATCGAGCCAAAGTTTATCATCCAAAATGCCCCTCCAAATGTCTCAAAGTACTGCTTCAATTCATAGCCGTGCATGGGCCTTTCCATCAGCGCTCCGAGAATAGCCAACCTTGAAAGAGACATATATAACTTTGATATATATCGATTTGATATATAAATATTCCGTAGTAGCGATGCTTTTTATATTTGTAGGACATTGTTAGCAGGACACGTGTCTCCCACCGGCAGATGCATACAATCGTTCAAAGACCCGTGGGGGCAATTTTCTATGACATTTGAAAGCTCTCTTGTTACCCGCCAACATGCGTAATCTGAGGTAATATCTTTTCACGCTCCCTTTCTTAACACAACTGCTTTTTTAGCAAACCATATATAGGTCTTTTGATTAGATTCCAGATTTGGCAAATATCCAGGACCCTTCTCAATCAACTATTGTATGGCCGTTTCATTCTTTTTCAGATACTTTAAAATACGTTGGACAGCGAACTTGCATACGATGTACAGACTGAGGTGCATAGAGTGCGGCGAGGTTTATCCCCCGGATACGATAATTTTTACCTGTGATAAGTGCATGGGCCTTCTTGAAGTCCATCTCGACCTTGACTCAATCAAAGCCAGCAGAAAATCATTCGAAAAAAGGAGACTTGGAGTCTGGAGGTACCGGGAGTTTTTGCCTGTAGATAATGATTCGAATATCGTCACTTTAAACGAAGGGGGAACTCCCCTCTACCGGGCAGAAAATCTTCAAGATAAACTAGGTTTAAAAGAACTTTACATAAAAAACGAGGGCGCAAACCCTACGGGTTCTTTTAAGGACAGGGGCATGACGATAGGGGTAACAAAAGCGCTGGAGTTCAAAGCAAGTGGCGTCTGCTGTGCATCCACTGGGAATACCTCGGCGTCACTTGCAGCATATGCGGCAAAAGCAAAACTGGACTGCCTCGTGCTTTTACCTGCAGGTAAGATAGCCATAGGAAAGCTTGCGCAGTCTATTCTTCATGGAGCAACTGTAATAGCTATCAATGGCAACTTTGACGTTGCCTTAAATCTGGTTAGGACGGCAAGCGAGCGGCTTGGCATCTACCTTTTAAATTCCATCAATCCTTGGCGCCTGGAGGGTCAGAAAACCGAGGCATTTGAAATCGTAGACCAGCTCGGCTGGAAAGTTCCGGACAGAATAATTGTGCCTGTTGGGAACTGTGGTAACATATCTGCGATTTGGAAGGGGTTAACTGAATTTTACAATTATGGCTTTATAGACAGCCTGCCAAAAATGACCGGCGTACAGGCAAAGGGTGCATCACCTGTTACTCACGCCTTCAAAGAAGGGCTTGAAAAAGTAGTTCCTGTAGAAAAACCAGATACCATTGCAACTGCAATAAGGATTGGAGCGCCAGTAAATGCACCAAAAGCACTCAGGGCAGTGAAGGAATCTTGCGGTCTTTTGAACAGTGTATCGGACGACGAGATAATCCAGGCTCAGAGGCTTTTAGCACAGCTAGAGGGTATAGGCGTTGAGCCTGCATCTGCTGCATCTTTGGCAGGTCTAATAAAGTCATTGGAAAGTGGGGAGATAGACCGAAGTGAAAAGATAGTTTGCGTAACCACAGGTCATGCGCTAAAAGACCCGGAGGCCATCTTTAAAGGGTATAAAAAACCCATAGAGATAGAACCAAAAATAGAAGAGCTGGAAAGGGTATTAAACTCACTTTAGTACGAGTCTAGATTGTCTATCCACTCTATCATTGAATCTGACCATTTTCTAATGCTGGATTTTGTGGTTTCCTTGACCTCTTCGAATGGCGCTGCGCGATACATATAATAATATCCCCCGTTTTTTATGTTTTTCTGGTCTCTGTATATCAGACCTGCGATTGCAAGATTTTGCAATGCCCTCTGAATTGTACTTCTGTCTTTATTAAAATCGTTGACAAGGTCATTAACCGTGATTGCTCCCTTGTTTACCACCTTAAAATAAGTCTCCGTTTCAAACCTTTTAAGACCGAACATGCAACTCATTATGTCCTCAAGGGACATTTCTCTGAAAGGAGTTTTTAAATTCGGAAGATTCTTCAGCATTTAATGGTTCTCCTGTGCATGGTTAATACATAATTGTGGACAACCGCTATAAATAGTTTTTTGCCTGGAATTTTTGTGCTGAGTCCGAATATTATTTCGTGGGTCTAAAGTAAAGTCCATAATCACATCTCCTTTGCAATCGCAACATTCTCAAAGAACAGCCC
>JAZFTU010000072.1:0-7844 GCA_036446855.1 Hydrothermarchaeaceae archaeon (SeqCode)
TTCAGAGTCCCAGATAACGCCAGCGCTAACCACGCCCCCTATTACAACACAGTTTCCTACACCGATAATTACCACGCCACCTCCAACAACGCCAGCGCCATCTCCTGCAGGGCCATCGAATGCAATAAAGATATTTCTAGCAATAGCCCTTATTTCTGCCACAGGCGCTACCGCATACTACCAGTTCGTAATGAAAAAACGATAGATTTAAAGCGATTCATCTGTAGAAAGTATACCTTGCGGGAATTAGGTTTCCCTTGTCCATCCGAAAACCGCAGACTTTGCACTTCTTTCCTGCCATGGCGTTCTCTCCGGTGAGACTTTTTACTCTCACAGTTTTCAGATGGCCTCCGCAGACAAAGCAGATTTTTGCCTCCCTTTCAGACTTTCTCTTCTCGACAAATATCCGGACACCTTTAAGTGCGGCGGTCCTTTTGACCCGTTCAGATGATGCCGTATAGTATGGGCTTTTTCTTTTAAGTTCTTTTAAAACAAGCTCATGAAAGAGTGCCTGGGACCTTACCTCTTTGTTTTTATCTAAAACCCTGAAAATGGCCTTTTCTATCTCTTCATCTTTTGGTATTTTGTACATACCTTACCATCTCTCTTATATCTTTCCAGTGCCCCCCTTCCCAATAAATTTTTTGGCAATCACTGCAAAACCAGAATTCGGAATTTTGAAGCACTTTTGGGGGGACTTTGCCCCTTACCTTTTCTTTTTCTATTCTCTCCAATTCTCTGTTGCAAAGCGGGCATCGGGAGACCCTGGGCGTGTCTTGCAGTTGCAGGTTTACCTCTTCTTTTAGCTGCATAAGCTGGCCCTTAACGTCAGTCGAACGGAGGAGCTGTGCAGAATGCCCTTCTTTTTTCGCCCTTTCAAAAAGTTCCCTGTCGCGGGTGAGGATTACTCTCCCTTTTGCAGATGATATTACCTCGTCGTCGTCAAAGTCTCTTTTATAAAGCACATCATGCCCCATCAGCCTGAGCCACCTGGCGAGTTTTCCGAGCATTGAATCGGAAATAAACTTCATAATGACCATATATTTTTACGACGTAATGAATATATTTATATCTTAGAAGTTGGATAAATCAAATTGATGTGAGTAAAATGGATACGGAGATTCTAATCAGGGGGATAATGACAAAAAACGTAGTTACAGTTTCAGGCGATATGCCTGTTAGCGAAGCAGCAAGAATTATGGAAAAGGGAAACATTGGCTCTGTCATAGTATTAAAAGGCGATTCTCCAGTGGGCATAGTAACAGAGCGAGACATCACATACCGTGTTGTATCACCCGATAAAAAACCGAGCTCGGTAAAGGTTTCTGAGATAATGTCAAGGCCTGTCCTGACGATTGATCCTGAAATAAACATTACAGATGCAAGCAAAATAATGGCAAAGAACAACCTGCGAAGACTTCCTGTCATAAAAAACGGAAAGCTTGTGGGGATAATCACTAATAAGGATATCGTGCTTGTTGCGCCAGGACAAATCGAGATACTTAAGGAACTTTCAAGGATGCGGGACGAGGTCCCCATAAGAGAACACCTCGATAAGGGCACATGCGAGAACTGTGGGGACTACGGTGTGGGGATATCTGAAGTAAACGGCATTTTTGCCTGTGAAAACTGCAAAGATGAACTGCTCAGCGAATGAAAGGGGTCAAAAGGCAGGGTTTTAAACTACCTTAAGGGAGAAAATGAAAATGTCAGTAGAACGCATCATGACAAAAAAGGTAATTTCTATTGACAAAAACAGAAAGCTTTCTGACGCCATAAATCTCATGGAAAAGAAGCGGATTTCCCGGGTTGCAGTAACATCAGACGGAAATCTTTGCGGCATTTTAACAGAAAAGGACATTATAGACCACATCGGAAGCTCCAGGCATGGGCAGTCATCACCCTCAAGCCTTCACATATCCACCGCAATGAAATCCCCTGTTATCTCAATAGAAAAAGATGTCAGCATAAGGAGTGCAGCAAAGATGATGTTAAAAAAAGGGATATCATCCCTCCCGATTTTAAATGAAAGGGGCCTTACTGGCATCGTGACCAAGACAGACGTTGTCAGGACAATGGATAAATCAGAGGAAAAACTTGAGAACATAATGAAAATGGGCGCAATCACCGTCTCTGAAAATGACAGAATCGTTCATGCGAGAAGGCTCATGCTGGACAATAAAATCAGGAGGGTCGTTGTCGTAGACGAGGGCAAAATCATCGGAATACTTACGGAGAGGGGCACTGCAAAGGCCATTTTTGAATTCAAGCAAACAAGTGAGGGAGGACACTCCTCTCGAATAAGAAAACTGCTTGTAAAAGATGCGATGACTCCCGGTGTCATAACTCTCGATGTCAAGGCCAGGGTAAAAGACGCATTAAAGGTCATGACAGAAAATAAATTTTCAGGGATACCACTGACCATGAGGGGAAAACTTGTGGGCATCGTGACAAAGACAGATATCTTAAAAATAGTTAAATAGCACAAAAGCTTATTTTAACACCATGCTCCTTAAGAACTGCAAAATAATCAGTGAAAAGGAGGTCATATCAGCCGACATTCTAATTGAGGGGGAAAGGATAGTAGAAATCGGAAAAGGCCTGAAAGGAGAGGATAGAATAGACGTCAAGGGAAGGCCCGTAATTCCTGGAATGGTGGATGCGCACGTCCATATGCGGGACTTTAAAGAACGCAAGATTGAGGACTTTTACTCTGGAAGCAGGGCCGCGCTTGCAGGAGGCGTAACAACATTTATAGATATGCCCAACTCCAATCCACCCGTAATAGATGCAAAAACCTTTAAGATGAGGGTCAGGGAGGCTGATAGGAAATCTGTTTGCGACTTTGGCATAAACTTCGGAATAACACCGGATAATCTACCCGAACTTGAGAAAATTGCCCCCACCGCATGCAAGGTCTACTTGGATGGCTCACTTGGCGAAATCAACGATGAGGCGCTAAAAAAAGTAGTGGTGAACACCACGCATGCCGTATTTCATGCAGAGGATGGCGGCACAATAGAAAGAAACAGGAAATATCTAGATGGCAGCGATTTTTTGCTGCATGGTCAATTGAGAGAGCCCAGAGCAGAGGAAATATCTGTTAAAAAGCTAGCGGGCCTAGCAAAAACGCTCAAAAAGAGGGTGCACATCTGCCACATTTCCCACCGGAAATCTATAGGTCATCTGAACAATTTCACGACATCAGAAGTCACACCACATCATCTCCTGCTCACTGAAACAGATTTAAGGGAAAAAAAGGGCGTTGCAAAGACCAACCCTCCATTACGGTCTCATCTGGATTTAAGGGCATTATGGAAGGCACTAAAGGCTGCCAGAATAGACATAATAGCCAGCGACCATGCACCCCATAGCGAATCTGAAAAGGAAGGGGGCGTCTTTGAGGCACCTTCAGGAATACCAAATCTCGATGTCATGTCAAGATTGCTTTTTACCCTGGTAAATAAGGGCACCATCTCGCTTTTAGACGTAGTAAGGCTCACGTGCACAAATCCTGCAAAGATATTCGGCATGGAAAACAAGGGAAAAATTGAGGTGGGAAAGGATGCAGACATCCTGATTCTTGAGATGGATGAAAAGGACAAAATAGATGTCGACGAATTCTATTCAAAGGCAAAGTATTCTCCCTTCGAGGGATGGAGGACCGTTGGAAAAGTAGGTACTGTAATCCTCAGAGGAGAAGTTGTCTTCGAGGATGACCAGTTTACTAAAAGAAAAGGATATGGAAAAATGATAGGAGGAAGTTGAGATGAAGTTTGAGTATTCCCTGCTAAATATGTCACATCCTAAAGAGAGGGGCATAATAGCTCAGGAAAGTGCCCTAAATAAGATGGGAAGGGGAGGCTGGGAGCTTGCTGGAATAGATGGCGAGTGGTATATCTTTAAGAGGCCTATTTAGTTGCAAGGACAATGTCGCTTGCCTTCACGGTCTTTCTACCCGCATGCCTTGCGTACTTTCCAGCCTCTTCAGAGATGTCTGCGCCATACTCCTCCAGAACCGCAGATAATTCTGCAGCCGCATCTGTACCAACTCTAAGCCCCGCATTTCCCGGAGCATTTCTTATAATTCTATCTGAAGCAGCTATTGGTATATCACTCATTTAATCACCCCTACAACTTTGGCAGGTTACAATATAAATATTTCGGACAAAAAACCTACATTTTCAAAGATTTTATCAATTTCTCGGTATATACAAGATTTTTATCCAATCCGAGTTTTTTGGGGCCAATACCCAGCGCAAGGCCAACAAGCTGGGTGAAATAGAGGATGGGCATGTCAATTTTTTCGTTATATGCCTTTCCGACTTCGATTTGCCTCGCATCAAGTGCCATATGGCACAGGGGGCAGGCGGTTATGATGCAATCTGCGCCAGAATCCTTGGCCTCTTTTAAAAGGCCGTATGTAAGTTTTAGCATCACCTCCCTATTCGTGAGCATAAGCGGGCCGCCGCAGCATTTTACCTTTGAATCAAAGGGCATAACCTCCGCCCCTATTGTAGTGATAATCCTATCAAGGCTGCTTGGGTTCTCAGCGCTTTCTAATTTGTTTTTTCTCGGTGGCTTTATCATAACGCACCCATAATACGGAATTACCTTGAGGCCCTCAAGCGGTTTTATGACCTTCTCTTTTAACTTTTCCAGTCCCAGGTCGTTTACAAGCACATATACAGGATGTTTTACGTCTACGCTCCCTTTAAGTGTAAGGCCGGTGCCATCAAGGGTTTTATTTAATTTGTCAAGCATCTCAGGTTCCGCCTTTATGGAATCAGATACCTTCCATTGCTTCAGATAGCATTCCGGGCAGGGAACCACCATGTCAAGGTTCTCCTTTTCAGATATTGCAAGGTTTCTTGCGGGGAGCGCTAGGGACAAAAGATAGTCGGATGATGAGACCACCGATGACCCGCAGCAGTTCCAATCATCAAGTTCTGCAAGCTCTATGTCCAGGGCTCTGAAGACCTCCCTCGTAGAGATATCATACTCTTTTGCAGTGGATTCTAAAGAGCATCCCGGATAGTAGGCAAATTTCACTCTGCTCCCTCTCCCATTTTTCTGACATTCTCGTATATGGTTTTCAATTGCTCGGGCCTTTTGATTTTAGTGGGCAAAAATGCCATCTTTCCCTTTTTTGCAAGCTCCATACCAAGGGGGGCGTCTTTTATCAGAGACTTTAAAGCCCCGCCAATTGAACTTTCCGTCTTGCCCACAAACTTGAGCATGAGCATGGGCTCAAAAAGCCTGCCTGTGTCCCTCGTAACCTCGACAAACGAGCGGTGAAAGACCGGTCCTTTTTTATTTGCAACTTTTGCGCCATCTTTAATGGCAATATTTTTTAGGGCCCCCATAACAGACGTGATTTCAACACCCCTCGGACAGCGGGTCTGGCAGGTGAAGCATGAAGAACAAAGCCAGATTGTGCTGCTTTTAAGCACCTCCTCTTTCATCCCAAGGTTTACCATCCGCATTATTTGCCTTGGAGTGTAATCCATGGCATAAACTGTGGGACAGCCGGCAGTGCAGGTACCACATTGAAAGCACAGATTTACCTTCTTTCCACCAGCATCCATAATCTCTTTTGTGAAGTTTGGGTCACAGTCCTTGAGTCGTATAGTTTGAACTTCCACCTTTTTATTCCGCCTTTTTCAAACATCGAAAATTGTTCATTATTATATATGAAGATTACGTTATAAAAACTTTTTAGAGAACCTATCCATACGCAGGGCGGCTTCGAGCAGGTCCTCCATAGAAGCTGCGTATGCGCACCTGATAAATCCCTTTCCCGAATCTCCGAAGGCGTCTCCTGGTACTACTGCCACCTTCTCCTCTTTTAATAGTTTTTCGCAAAATTCACTGGAACTTAGTCCGGTTGCTTCAATCGATGGAAAAGCATAGAAAGCACCTTTAGGTTCAAAACAAAAAAGTCCGATTTCATTGAGCCTCTTTACGATTAACCTTCGCCTGTGATTGTATGCTGTAACCATCTCTTTTAGGGGCCCATCACCTCTTTTTAAGGCCTCTATTGCAGCCATCTGCGCAGTTATGGGAGCGCAAAGTGCCGTGTACTGGTGAATCTTCATCATCGCCTCGATAATTTCAGGGTCTCCTGCGGCGTATCCAACCCTCCACCCGGTCATTGCATACGACTTTGACAGGCCGTTTAGGTAGATTGTCCGATCCCTCATACCGTTAAGCGTCGAAAAGCAGGTGTGCTTCCCTTCGTACGTTAATTTATCGTACACCTCATCAGAGATGACGAGGATATCGTGCTCGACTGCAACGTCTGCTATGGCCTCCAGCTCTTTTTTGGTCATAACAGCCCCCGTGGGGTTGCTAGGAAAGCTCAGCACAAGGACCTTTGTCCGGCCGGTTATGCCCTTTTCAATCTCTTCTGGGAGAACCTTAAAACTATCCTCAACTTTTGTGGGAACCGTCACAGGTTTTCCTCCAGCAAGTATGGTGCATGGTTTGTACGAAACATAGCAGGGCTCTGGTATCAGTACCTCGTCTCCGGGATTTACCGTTGCCCTTATGGCCAGATCAAAGCCTTCACTCACGCCGACTGTAACCAAAATCTCGTCCTCTGGACGGTAAGATATGCCATAATCACTTATGGAGTCTGATATCACCTCCCTTAGCTCTAAAATACCATAATTGGAGGTATACATCGTATATCCCTTTTCAAGCGAGTAGATGCAGGCCTCGCGGATGTGCCAGGGTGTCACAAAATCCGGCTCTCCGACACCCAGTGATATAACGTCATCCATGCCCATTGTAAGCTCAAAGAACTTTCTGATGCCGGATTTTGGAATCTCATCTACCCTGTCCGAGACGTTTTTCATAGGTGCAAGTACACCATACCTTTTAAAAAACCTTGCTATATCCCCAAAGATATTTTAAAGGCCGATTCATTTTCTCTATTTATGCAAACCGACCCAAGGCAAGTATCACGAGATTTAGATGAGCTAAAGGACTCTTGGATGTCCATCGCAACAATATGCGAAGGACTGAGCAGGCATAGCTCTGCAAAGGATGAGGGTTTTATGGGGTCGCTTAACTCTTTTTTATCGGGAATCGAGAGCTTTGAAAAACTTTTAGCAGAGGTTTACCTGTCAATCATTTACATCTTTCCCTCCTTCCCAGAAAAGGTCGAATCCCAGAAAAACGAGATTTTAGAAGAGGCAAAAGCCCTCAAGGGAGTGGTAAAAAGGGACCAAAAGAAAATCGAATCCCTAGGGGAAACGGACGAAGACGCTATAAAAGAAAAACTTGAAATACTGCATCGGGAGCACGAAAATCTCGAAAGGGAGACCACTGAACGGTGCAACAAGTATTTTGAAAGAAAAAGGGAGCACACCATCGCACTTGAGACGATAGAGAGGCAGGTGGGAAGGAAAATCGGGGCAGTAAGGGAGCTGTTTAATGAAAAAATCACTGGAATTTCCGAAGGATATGAAATATCCATAAATGAACGCATCATACAAATAGGAGAGCTTTTCGATGCCCTTATTTTAGGAAGAGTTAGCATCGGAGATATCCAATTAAAGCCGCAGGACGCAGGAGGGGGACCGGGAATTTTTGACACAATCACTGGCAAGGCATCGACTCACGAGATGGCAAAAGAGAGCGTACTAAAATACGAGGCACAGGAAATAGTAAAAAAGGCCATGCCATTTAAAAAAAAGGAAGCAGAATTAATTTCCAAACTTAACCTTGCGTTCAATGACCTCAAGGGGCTGGAAACTGACTGTAATAGGTCCGAGGAAAAAAGAAAGAAGGTAGCAGGTATTAGTGCCACATTGCAATCGGAACTCGAAGGGATTAAA
>JAZFTU010000073.1:0-5813 GCA_036446855.1 Hydrothermarchaeaceae archaeon (SeqCode)
TCGCTGGCCTGCTTCATCTCCTTAACTTTTGGATACCTGTCTTTCTCATGATAGGGACAGAATCCACCAGGCATTTCCCAGCGGAGCACTTGCAAATAATGCGTATAATACGCCCAGGAACACAATACTTTTCTTTCCTCGCAACATCCAGGGCGATAAGAACTCTACCCAGATTAAATAGGCAACTATCCATATCGACATAAACATAGTGGACCAAAATCCATAAGTCTCCCACATCATTATAGCAATCGGGTTGAGTTCAGACTCAAATCCGCCTCCCATGATGTATATAAAATTCCATGTAGAAAAGATGTCTGCTAAGTGCAATATTACAAATGTGGCTATCAATTTCCATGTCCAATTCTTTTTCATCTCCACAGTGCCTCCAACTCCCTATAAAAAAATTAACAAGTGTAGAATATAATTAGATAATATAACTATTAAATTATTAATTAAATATATACTAATATATAAAATATTTCCAAAATCTATATACTATTAATCTGCTTTATTACTTACTTGAAAATCTATGAAGATAGATGATATACCCTTTCCAATTGAGCCCATACGGGATTTGTATGTCACGCCTTATGGCGGGCGTAGTGACGAGTTAAAATACAATCAGGTGGGAATCAACCGGCGGGCCTTAGATGAGAACACCAACCTTACTCCGCATCTGGATAAGGTCACGATAAAAAGGCTGAATGGGGAGAGGGTCGTACCTCTTTATGCAAGGAGCTGGTTCGAGATTGTTCCCCTGGAGAAAGATAGGCCCAAGGCCCTGGAAAAATCAACAAATGGGGAGGCCGTACTTGCAGAGGAGGCAGCCATAATTAAAAGGCCAGTATACAAGGAAACGCTCATATTAAACAGCGTGCTGAGCAAATTTTTGGTTGACCCGGAAGATTGGACCAAATTACTGAAAACAAGTCCATTATCAAAAAAGAGGCACACTTAGGAAAACATTTTCGGCCATTTTATTACAACATGTTTTTAAAACCTTAACCTTGCATAGTAGAGGCACGAAGATGGAAAGTGCTGAAATTATATTCGAAAAAATACTTAGAAGGTACAATAAGAAGCCCGATGGCTGGAATTTTTCTATTGGGCGGGGCCACGATGACACATTTTTTGACGTACTTGTTTCCCATGACCGGGACGTATGGGAGATAAAACTGGACACCCTCTATCGACCCAACCCTACCGGTGTTGGTGCTAAAGTTGGAAAGACTGAAAAAATCAAGGAACATCCCTATTTTTTTGGATTTCGGCCGCTTCCTGAGGGGATCATGCCAGCTCTTTCAGAGAATGGATTTTCAAAAGATGTAGTAAGTGAAATCATGAGGGAAAGCCCAAAGGCAATAAGCCAGATAAAAACGCCTGGAATTGTTCAGGGGCCCATAACATTTTCAAAAAGTTCGCTTGATTTTATTTCTGAGAGGCACAAAAGACTGGATGATCGGCTGAGGGTGGAGCTTAACCGGATTCTTTGTAAATCAGGGGACCTGTCAGCGTACGGGTAAATATAAACCATGGAGGCAATAGCCATTGATAACCTCCCTAAAATAAAGAAGGGAGACGACCTGGTAAAAATAATCTCTGGTGCAATAGATAGTAAAGGAATCTTACTTGAGGATGGGGATATAATTGTAGTTGCAGAGAAGATTGTATCCAAGGCTGAAGGGGGGGTTGTCAACCTGGATGCCCTCACTCCCTCAAAAGAGGCAGAGCGCCTTTCAGAAAAAATCGGAAAAGACCCCCGAGTCGTTGAGCTTATTTTAGGGGAGTCAAAAGAGATTTTATGGGATGAAAATTTCATAATCACCGAGACAAAGCACGGCTTTATATGCGCAAATGCAGGGATAGACACGAGCAACGTTGAAGAGGGCCATGCAAAGCTACTTCCAAAGAGCCCGGACGCATCTGCAAAAAAGTTGAGGGACGGCATAATGAAAAATTATAAAAAACAAATCGGCGTCTTGATTGCAGACTCGTGGGGAAGGCCCTTTAGAAAGGGCTCGGTGGGCGTTGCGATAGGCTCATCGGGCTTAAGGACGCTTTGGGACAGGAGGGGCGAAAAAGACATCTTTGGAAAAAGGCTTAAAGTTACTCGCGTTGCTCTGGGAGACTCTCTGGCATCCACAGCTTCCCTAATTATGGGCGAAGCAGGAGAAATGGTTCCAGTTGTCGTAATTAAGGGGGCAAACTTTGCAGGAAACGGAACTGCAAAAGATTTGATAAGAGAAAAGGAAGAGGACGTATTCAGAAGATTAGACCTGATTAAATTAACAAAATAATATATAACGATATATACAATATTTCATGAAAGTATAAAAGATATTAAGACACTAAAAAACTTAAGACAAAGGTAAAAGTCTTAAGATGGGTCACGACATGAGTGGGAGTAAAAGTTGCTTGGTCCGTAGTACGGATGAGGTTCATGAAGAATTTGCAATAATCGAAGAAAAGATAATTGATGGTGAATTTGGCCCAATTTACAACGTCCCCTTGGCACAGCCTGAAGAAAAAAGGCTGGCAAGCAAGTTAAAAAGGAAAATAAGAGGGGGCATTTCCATTGAGGAGGTCATTGATGATATTTGCGATTTAAAAATATCCGAGGATGAGAAAGGGACAATAGCAAAGCTTTTAGTCGACGATGTCCTGGGCTATGGCCCTCTTCAACCACTCCTGGACGATGACGAGATAGAAGAGATAATGGTCTTAGGAATAAATACTCCTGTGTACATCTATCATAGGCTTCACGGCATGTGCGAGACAAACCTAATTTTCAGTGATAGCAAAGAGATAGAATCCATCATATATGAAGTAGCCAAGATAAACAATAGACGGGTTGATTCGTCCCATCCCTTGCTTGAGGCCAGAATGCAAGATGGCTCCAGGGTAAACGCTACCCTCTCTGCTGTATCCCTTGCTGGCCCCACAATAACAATCAGGAAGTTTACGCAAGACCCCTATACAATTGTTGACCTCATAAAATTTGGGACTATTGATGCAAAGGTTGCAGCCTTCCTGTGGCTTGTTGTGGAGGGGCTTGGTTACCAGGCCGGAAATATCCTGATTTCTGGAGGTACCGGAAGCGGGAAAACCACTCTTTTAAACTGCCTTGCAATTTTTGTTCCTGCAAGAGAAAGAGTGATTACAATCGAAGATACCGTGGAGCTTCAGCTTCCCGTAAAGCACAAGATTGCCCTTGAGACAAGGCCACCTTATACTGATGGGGAGGAGATAACAGCTGACATGCTCCTCAAAAATGCCCTGAGGATGAGGCCCGACAGAATAATAGTAAACGAGGTTCGAGGGGCGGAAACAAAAACTCTATTCAATGCCATGAATACCGGCCACGACGGGTGCATGGGCACTATACATGCAAATTCGGCAAAAGATACCCTCACAAGACTTATCAATCCGCCGATGAATGTCGTAAATACCATGATTCCTTCGCTGGACCTGATATTGGTACAGAACAGCATCAATAAGGGAAAAGTGACCATTAGGCGGATGACAGAGCTTGCCGAGGTCGGGGGCATGGAAGGGGAAAAGATACTTTTGAACAATATCTATGAGTGGGATCCAAAAGAAGACACCTTAAAATCTACCGGGACGCCGAGCATGCTCAGGCAGAAAATCGCAGGCAACGTGGGCTGGTCTGGAGATATGATGAACTCAGAGCTTGAAACAAGGGAGCTTCTCCTTGAATACATGGTGAAAGAAGATATTTCAAATCAAGAAGATGTTTACAGGTGGATACAGGAGTATTATAACGACCCGGAGAAAGTCTTAGACAAGATATCCACTGAAAATCAAGATTTGTAACCTTATAAAAATAACAAGGTTTAAATCTTTACGACGTAAATATTAAATCACTGATCAAAATACGTCAAAAGCTATACGATTTATTAAACTTGAGTTCGGTGATTGTATGGATAAAAATCTTGTAATAATCCTTTTGGTACTGTCGCTTTTCATGGGCGCTACTATTCAATATACCTATGGGTCTACGCTTGCAGGCGTCCTGTTGTTCATTGTAGCAATAATCCTGCTTTTTAGAATGGATATCAAAAGAGCCCCCGGCGATATTAAACCCAGATTTTACGCTGTAATAGGAATTTTGATAATAACTTTTGATGCAGCATATAATTATGCCAGTCTCGGGAGAAGTGGGCTAAATACCCTTGATTCGATGGTTCTCCTTTTAGGGGCGTCGCTGGTTGCTCGAAGTATTGGTATCGAGCAGCTTCGGATGGTTGGGACATTTGGGATGTACATGTCTGCCTCATTTATTGCCCTCTATGCTACATTCTACATCCTGCTTGGCGATTTTTTGTATAATTTCGACCATTACTTTGTTATGCTTCCGTCGGCATATCTAGCAAAATTGGCAGGCGTCCCAATTGAGATAGTAGCAAGAGAGACTATCCAGATCATTGGCACCAATACCAATCTTATCCTAAAGATTGGAGGCCCGTGCTCAGGGTTATACTCCATGTTCCTTCTTATCGGGATTGTCGTAGGGTACAGCATGACTGAAGAGATGGGTGATATGAAAAAGATTGCTAAAATGGCGGGAGTGGCAGCAATTGTGGCATATATTGCAAACTTAATCAGGGTTTCTATATTATACGTTACCGGATATTTATTTGGAATCGACACCATGATGAGTGTTCACGTGCATGCGGGGTGGATACTCTTTGCCGTAACTTCCATATTTTTACTTTCCCTGCTCAGGAGGATATAGTACAAATATGCCGAACGATGACATCAATTCTTATGTCCGCCGTATACATATGCGCTAAAACAGGGGGCCTCCTCATAAAGTTGATGATGCTGTGTATCACTGTGCTCATGCTCATGCCCGCAGCTTTTGGAGAAGAAAAATTCGAGCCAACATTGATCTGGGATAACAAGCTAAACTCCAGTATTTCTGCTGGAGCCATGTCTTCAAATGGAAATCTCATGGCATTTGGCCATCCTAGTGGGCTAATTCAGGTCTTTAACCGCACATTTGATATCTTATGGTCAAGCTGGACTGATGATGCGGTACAAAGCGTGGGGCTATCTTTTGATGGTAGATATCTGGCTAGGGGGTCAGGGACAAAACTTGCTTTCTACGATAGAGAGGAGCTTAAGTGGACCGAGGAATCTGGTTATGTGCGGGACGTTGCTATATCCGGCAAGGGGAGATTCATTTCAGCTGGCGTCGGGTCTGAGGTAAAACTATTTGATATTACCGGAGAATTAATTAAAAAATTTTCCTTACAATCAGCAGTTGAGAGCGTCTCCATTTCTAATGACGGTGGAACTATCGCTATCGGGGACCAAAGTTTAGTCTATCTGTATGATAAGGAGGACGGAGTTCTGTGGTCTTACAGTCTGGGCGACCCTGTTTTTGACACCGCAATATCTTTTGGAGGGGAGTTTATTGTTGCAGGTACCAAAAGCGGTTATATATATCTTTTTTCCCGGCGGGGAAAACTTCTCTGGGCAAGAAGCGTGGATACATCTCCAATCTATACTGTTACAGTCTCCAGAGATGCTAAATATGTAGCTGTTGGAAGTGGGGGAGAACTGATCATTTTTGATAGAGAAGGTGATGCTCTTTGGATACGTAAATCAAGTCATGTCCTTTGGACAGGAATGCCATCTGGGGGACAAAGTCTTGCTGTGGTATCTGAACGCAGGTCGGTATCTCTTTTCAATTTTCCGGATACGACTCCCCTGTCGGTCGAGATAACCGCACCTGCCAACGGGAGCATAGTTTCAGGAGTAGTAGATGTAACTGTCACAAGGCGCGG
>JAZFTU010000074.1:0-4453 GCA_036446855.1 Hydrothermarchaeaceae archaeon (SeqCode)
GGATTATATCGTGAAAGTGAATATTGTATACCGGGGCTATATAATGATACTCACTAAAATATTCGGGCCCTCATATACGACTGTGCTCTATAATTTTTATGAGAAGATATTTATCTTGATATTTCTCGTGAATCTGGCATATTTCTCGATATCTGCATATTTGAGGAGTAGACGTGAAAGCGATTGATACAAGAGGTGGCAGGGTCTTTGGAGTAAATATAATAGACCTAACCGTGGTAATAGTTGTCCTTTTTTTGCTTTTTAATTTTGGCTCAAAGGTGCTAGTTAAGGATTTAACATTCAGCGGGGACGAGATGTATAACGCAATTCAGGCTTACCAGAGGCTGGATTTGAAGGGCTTCCTTGTTGAGACCGACATCTCCGGCAAATGGATTTCAGATGAAAGGGAGTTCAGCGGAAGGGGGATAATAACAGAAACGAGAAGTGGCGCTTTTGCTGTCAAGACCCCTGATGGGAGAAACATCTGGGTGGGGGGAAAAATGGGCTATCTTGAAGACATCGCAACTTCAAAACTTTATTTCAGGCCGATAGATAACTACGTCGCTTCACTTCACCTCGAACCGAGAAGCTTTTTAAATTACAGGGAAATGCTGGACTACTTCGATGGCTTAAAGAAGGATTATTTGGCCGACCACATCCTGATATCTCTTGACCATATCACATTTTTGAATCCCTCTTTCGGTGCCCAAAAAATATTTAACGATTTTGACAGCCTTTACAGGATAAAGTACGTGGGAATAGTCCAAACGGGCGGAGGGGAGGCAACTTTTCGGATAAAACTTGCCGAGCTTTCGGAGCTTGAGAAAATAAATGTAGAATCCAGGGGCGTTTCGACAGGCAAAATAGAGGTCTACCTTGGATACGCAGCACCCCCAAATCTGGGCGATGAATTCCATGTTGCAAGTGTCGAGGACCTGAAATGAGTTTATTTCAGGAAAGTAAATTCTTAAATTCTTTAATCTTTCTAACAAAATTTTTTATCACCGCCGTTGAAAAAAGCCGAACGTTCGGTTTCGCTGCCAAAATCGCAGTTTTCCTTGAAAATTCATTTTTTAACTCCAAAATACATGCTTTCTTGCCATTACTCTTGCGGCTCTATCCCAGGCGCATTTGGGGCATTTTTGACATGGCAAATGCCAGGCTTAATAGCAAAATCGATATTTTCAATCCAGTCATTATATTCCCGCTTGTCTACCTGGCATTTGTAAGCTTAAGCACATACAGGCCGACGAACCTGGCACTATTTTCAATTGTTGTGGGAGTTGCCTTTTTTGCAGCGGGATGCAGACTCTCAAATCGGATAAAGATAAGAAATACAGTGCTTGAATCAGAGTCCGGGCAGGTTGCAATCCTGCTCATCTTTATCGGAGTTCTCGCTCTCGTATATGACCTATTTCAGGCAGGGGCCGTGCCCCTTTTAAAACCCACTGCAAAGAGGCACCTAAACGTGACACTAACCATGCTTTCCATGATTCTTGTACCTGGTGGAATTCTGGCAATTTCCTCTATCGGGAGAAAAATGCAACAGGGAAAGATTTCTTTAAACGAGGCAAGGGTATACTCTCTTGCCATTTTACTTTCAACGACATTTTTGATAGCCTTGCTTGGATACCGGACGCAGATAATAGTCTCTCTTCTTGGCTGCAGCATTGCCATGCATTGCTCGAAGGTCATGGGGGCATCAGAGGTACTGGCCTCGTTTTTCCTTGCAATATCTTCGATTTCTCTTGTCGGGTACTTTAGGTCACTTGCCGAGGGAAGCTCGATTTCCTTGTTTGACGTGATTGGAAGTAGAATCGGGCTTACATTGAGCATATACGATAGCCTGGTAAATCGCTTCTTTTTTTTTGGGGCAAATCACGGCACAACTTTACTTGCAACGGTATCCTCGTTCTTCCATTTTATACCCGGGCCCCGCCTTGGTCCCAGAACGATTGTCGCAAGGATGTACGGCGTCCAGGACATTTCGATGACCTCGACACTTTTTGGCACCGTTGTCCTTGATTTCGGGATTATCGGAATTATGGCATTCGCCCTCATTTTAGGCTTTGTTATTGGACTTTCCTACTATGCGATGAAAAATACGAAAGGGGCAATTCCAACTGGAATTTTTTCACTCCTCCTGGCATACACCATCGTTTGAATAGAAACGGGCCTTGTTGACTTAATTGTATTTATATTCTTTTTCACAAGCTTTTTAATCTTGACAACCCCCAGAAGGTAGCATGAAAATCCTCCTATTAACAAAGTGGGATACGAAGGGGGGGATATCCACTCACGTCTCACGCCTTATTGAGCATTCAAAAAACGAATTCGAAGTCATTACATACCCCCGCTTTATAGGCATCCCTTACTTTAGAGCGCTCTCTTTTATCCTGGCGGGATTTTTTCGTGGCATGTTAAAAGACTTTGACATCATCCATGCACATTATGCAGTTCCGCAGGGCCTTTTGGGCCTCCTGTTAAAATACGTGAGGAGAAGGCCCCTTGTAATCACGGTCCATGGCTCTGACATGACAGTGCTGTCAAAAAGCCCTGTATTTGGGCCAGTGCTTCGCTTTACGTTGTACAATGCAGATAGAATAATCACAGTCAGCGAATTTTTGAAGGGAAGAGTGGAAAGCATTGGAGTTCCTAAAGAAAAGGTGGACGTGATATATGGTGGAGCTCCCATACCGGAAAGTGGGGGGCCTTTTGATTTTGCCGGTAGAGTTGTTTTGTTCATTGGCAGCCTTGTCCCTCAAAAGGGTGTAGATACCTTAATTGAGGCATTTAAAAAAATCGATATGGATGATTTGGGCCTTTTTATTGTCGGGAGCGGGCCAGAGGAACAAAGGCTCAAGTCGATGGCAAATGGGTTAAATAACGTAAAGTTCCTGGGGGAGCGGGATGGTCTTAAAGAGATTCTTACAAAAAGCGATGTCCTGGTCCTTCCGTCCAGAGAAGAGGGATTTGGACTTGTTTTGCTTGAGGGAATGGCCCTAGGGACACCCATCGTTGCTACAAATACTGGAGGAATACCGGAGATAGTCGAGAATGGCGCGAGCGGAATACTTGTAGAAAAGGAAAGTTCCGGGCAGTTGGCTGATGCCATAGTAAGAGTCCTTGAAGACGAAGACCTGAGGAAAACTTTAATAGAAAATGGAAAGAATAGGGCAAAATGGTTCACATGGGAGAAGATGGGAGTTGAAGTCGACAGGCTATACGAGAGTACTTGAGCACGCGCTTAGGCCTGAAATTTCAGTTCCAGCAGTATATGCGTTTTTTATATTGCTTGCCACTATCTCCTATTATATACCTGAAACAGAAAAATTTCTGATAGAGCCCAGGGGGAATTTTTCAAGGCCAAAGCTTCTTTCGTATGCCGCTTCGTTTATTTCAATAGCTGTCCTTTCCATGTCAGCACTAGTTGGGAGGAGAATTTTTATCAAACCGAAATTGATATTGATCTCTGTATTCACCGTAGCATTTTTTGCACTATACCTGACATTTGAGGTGCCATTAATCGCAGTACTTGCCGCATCAGGTGGATTTACCCTACTTTTGTTTTTAATTTCAAAGAGGCTGGACGATGTGAATGTGACCTGGGCTGCATTATCCATAGCAACTATTGCCACGCTTTTGATTCTCTATCGGAAGGGCTCGATACTCACCGCCGTTTCCAGGGAGGTGGTTGCAATAGACCCGTCCCGGGCCATCTTTCATGGATTTGCCGTCCTGTGCGCAACCTTTCTCATTGCTTTTTTTAATAAAAAGCACGCTTATATTGGCATTTTGTTTCTTTTGGCACTATCTATCATTTCTGGATTTAAGTCCGATGCAATAGCGATAATAGCCTCTGCGAGCATTGCAGGAACCCTCTTAAAAAAAATCACATTAAAGGAGATTTTTACCGGAATTTTGGCAGTCATCTTGATTTTGGCACTGGCCGGAACATATATTGCTGAGGTGTCATATGATTCGTGGAACATCCCTGCGGCTTACTACATGTTTTACAGGGCGGGCCTCACATTTGCAGTGTTCGACAGGATAGTGGATATCGGCTTTCCACTTGGGTATCTGCATGGTGCGGCCCTATTTGATGCAACCCAGATGATTATAAGTACGTCGGTCCTTCCAGATGTCTATACCTCTCCCTGGATAATCACATCAACTTTAATCGGTCCAGGAATGCTTGACTTCGGCATCATTGGTTCACTGGCAGTTGCATTTTTTATAGGAACGTACCTGGGAATGATGCACCATTTGAGAAATAGCCCTATTCAGACATGCCTTTATGCAATAGCCCTTACCCACACTTTTATCTTAATTGAGGTCGGCCTTCAGCTCACAAGCATTTTGTTTTACTTCTCGCTCCTGTATCTGAGTATTTCGTATCAGAAACCAAAAGGTTAAATTAGTCGATGCCGGCTAGAATAACAGGGTTAAGATG
>JAZFTU010000075.1:0-4112 GCA_036446855.1 Hydrothermarchaeaceae archaeon (SeqCode)
ACGATAATGGCCGCAAAAAGGAAGATGGGCACAAATCACAAATTCAAGGCGCACGGAAAAGAATACACTCCGCAGGAGATTTCGGCATTCATTTTGCAGAAGATTAAAAAAGACTCGGAGGCATTTTTAGGAACTCCAGTAAAAAAGGTAGTAATAACAGTTCCTGCATACTTTAACGATAACCAAAGGCAGGCAACAAAGGATGCTGGCGAGATTGCCGGCCTTGATGTTGTAAGGATTATAAACGAGCCGACGGCAGCAAGCCTGGCATATGGGCTTGACAAGGGGGACAAAGAGCTCAAAATTATGGTGTTTGATCTAGGTGGGGGGACCCTGGACGTCACCGTAATGGACTTTGGTGAGGGGGTCTTTGAGGTCAAGTCTACTTCTGGAGATACACAGCTCGGCGGCACGGACATGGATGAAGCGATTATTAAATATATAACAAAAGAATTCAAAAAGGACACGGGAATCGACCTTTCTACAGACCCCACAGCAGTGCAGAGGGTAAGGGAGGCCGCCGAAAAAGCGAAAATAGAGCTTTCCACTGTAGTCGAGACCGATATAAACATGCCCTTCATAACGGCGGATGCAGGTGGGCCAAAGCACCTTACGATGAAGCTTAATAGGGCCAAACTTGAGAAACTTGTAAATCCTGTGATAGAAAAATGCTCCGGACCCCTAAGGCAGGCGCTTGCGGATGCAGAGCTCCAACCTGGCGATATAGGCAAGGTGATTCTTGTTGGAGGGCCCACAAGGATGCCTGCGGTGCAGGATTTTGTAAAAAAATTTTTAGGAAGTAAACCTGAAGGTGGCATAGACCCGATGGAATGCGTTGCAGCAGGCGCTGCCATCCAGGCAGGAGTACTTGCAGGAGAGGTAAAAGACATTCTCCTCCTGGACGTAACTCCCCTCTCTTTAGGCATAGAAACCCTGGGGGGTGTGTCGACCAAGCTCATCGAGCGAAATACAACCATCCCAACAAAGAAAAGTCAAGTTTTTACCACAGCAGCCGAAAACCAGACGAGCGTTGACATAAACGTGCTCCAGGGGGAACGGTCCATGGCAACAGACAACGTTCAGCTGGGGAGATTTCAGCTCGTTGGCCTGCCCCCTGCTCCACGGGGGATGCCGCAGATTGATGTCACCTTTGATATAGATTCAAACGGCATATTAAACGTTTCTGCAACGGATAAAGGGACAGGTAAAGAGCAAAAAATCACTATAACCGCCCCCCACAAGATGTCAAAAGAGGATATCGATAAAAAGATAAGCGAGTCAGAAAAATTCAGTGAGGAGGACAAAAAGAAAAGAGCGGAAATCGACCTGAAAAATGAGGCAGACTCTTTAATACATACATCAGAGAAGACTCTCGAAGAGCTGGGCGACAAGGTCCCAGAAGAAAGCAAGGAAAAGGTCCAAAAAATAGTTGAAGCGACAAAAGATGCCCTAAAAAAGGAAGACATTGTGGAAATCAAATCGCAGGTAGAGGATCTTAGAAAAGCCATCCAAGAGGTTGGAGCAGCCATCTACCAGGCCCAGGCCCAGCAGGAACAGGCCCAGGCTGGCGAAACGCAGGAGCCGCCCAGCGATGCCCAGGAGGGCGAAAAGGTGGTAGATGCAGATTACGAGGTCGTAGACGAAGAGAAAAAATAAAGGGAAATAAGCATGCCAAAAAAACGGGACTATTACGATATTTTAGGCATTTCAAAGGATGCCTCAAAGGATAGTGTAAAAAAGGCCTACCGCAAACTTGCGATGAAGTACCATCCGGATAGGAACAAGGCACCAGATGCTGAAGAGAAATTTAAAGAAATATCTGAGTCCTACGGCGTTTTAAGCGACGAGGAGAAAAGGCAGCAATACGATAATCTCGGCCATGATGGAATAGATGGCATGTATACAAGAGAAGACATATTCCGAAATATCAATTTCGATGATATTTTTGGAGACCAGGGCCCAGGCGGGTTTAATCTATCCGACCTGTTTTTTGGCGGGGGGAGACGTTCTCGACCAACAGGACCTAGGAGGGGTTCAGATCTTAGAACCGACATACAGATCACACTTGAGGGGGCATATAAAGGCATTAAAACAAATGTAAGTTTTCCTCGCCTTGAAAAATGCGAAACCTGCGGTGGGAGCGGTGCAAAGCCTGGAACGTCCTCTAAAACATGTTCAACCTGCAATGGTGCTGGACAGATGAGTCATGCAAGGCGGACCCCTTTTGGTCAGTTTACGAGCGTTACAACCTGCCAAAAATGCCGTGGTGAGGGAACAGTAATTGATTCGCCCTGCGGGGATTGCAGGGGCCGGGGTCTTGTGCAAAAAGTAAAAAAGATTTCAGTAAAAATTCCTCCGGGAGTGGACACTGGGTCCAGACTCAGAGTTGCAGGAGAGGGGGAAGCCGGAGAAAAAGGCGGGCCATACGGAGACCTCTATGTGGTTATACACGTAAAGCCCCATGAAGTGTTCTTAAGGCAGGGCAAGGATATACTCTGTGAAATCCCGATAACATTTGGCCAGGCATCCCTGGGGGCAAAAATCAAGATTCCCTCATTAAATGGTCAGGTAAAAATGGACATACCTTCTGGAACTCAATCCGGAACTGTATTTAGGCTGAAAGGCAGGGGGATGCCTGATTTGAGGGGCTTTAGAAAAGGTGACGAGCACGTCAAGATTTTCATAGAAACCCCTAGGAATCTTTCAGGGCGTCAGAAGGAGCTTTTGAAAGAGTTCGAAAGCCTAAATGAAACGAGAAGTTCAAAAGCCTCCCGGAAGGGAATTTTTAATAAAGTTTCTAATGCGTTTAATTGATGCACAGGGTAGTGAGTGATATGGGTGAACCAATCGCGCATTGCTTTATGCCAATACTACTTTAAAACTTTCTCTTCTGACCATCACTAAAACTAGACAGTCCTCTTTGATTGCCTTCTTTTCCATTGGTGCTCACCTCTTTTTAGACACCTTTGGACATGGGTAGGGCTTTTCTATCACTTCTGTGACAGTTTAGTTTTTACTTGTATGCCCCTCTGGCCACTTGGGATCTGTCCAACACTGTAGTGGGCATGATGCAGGCATTAACCTAGGCAATAAGGGACCGGCTCGCCCCTGCGGTGACGCCATTTGGCGTAATCCGGGTACTTTTAATCACCGGGGCAGTGTTTCTAAAGAGAAGCGTGAACGGTTAAACTTCCAATTTAACCGCATTTGCAGGAAGACTTTTGTAATCTCCCCTCAAAAAACAAGGATAGCCGAGGAGGAGTAGCGTGAGCCGAAAAGAGTGATGACACACATAAAAAACGCTTATGATAAAACTTTTAAAATGCTTGAAACATACTCTTCAATATCGATTAAATCCTCACTAATAACACCGAAAATCCTTTTCAAGTCAAGTTCTCCATAACTATGGACTAGGAGGTTTCTGAATTTTGCCATTTCCTGTAGTCTTTTTGAAAGATTTGATTCAATTATCCCCTGCTCTCCTACGATTTCAAAAATTTCCTTATAATCCTCAGCCCTTCTGAGCCTTTTTTCTGCGATGATGTGGTTGCCAATGTCCAAACAGGCTTCAATTGCTTCTTGCAGACTGTGTTTGGTGGCTTGAATGTCTCGATAGTTTTTGGAAAATGATTCAAATCCCTCCCCGGAGATTTCTTTTAGAAGTTTGAGATTTTCCTCTATGATGTCAATTTTAGCATGAACAATCTCTTCGCTTATCATGACTTCAAGCGCTCCATCCTTGCTTTATTGTACCTATCCAAGTATGGTTTAAAATCCATATACCTGCGGATAGAATGAACTTCAAAGTCGATGCGTGCCTTTTCGTCCTTTGAGTAAATAAGTTTTCCAAATTTTAGGACTTGATGTCTAAACCTTAATCTGGCTCCATTTAGGATACGGACGTCTGCCGATATCTTACTTTCTAGAGCATTTTCAATTTTTAGAGCAAGCCTTGAGGAGTATAGCGGATCCTTCTCTAATCTATCCAAATAGACTGCAACATCTATGTCGCTTCCGTCGGTCTGTTTCCCTCTGGCATACGATCCAAAAAGATAGGCAAAAAGCACCGGGGGTTCTTTTTCAAGGACGCTGACAATTTTTTCCATGGGCAT
>JAZFTU010000076.1:0-3123 GCA_036446855.1 Hydrothermarchaeaceae archaeon (SeqCode)
TTTAAGTTTCTATCTTGCGATAGTACTTCCCAGGCGGTAGGCTTATCAACTTCTCTTCGGCACTGCATGCCCTCGTAGAGCATGCAACACCTAGCCCACAGCGTTTACGGCCAGGACTACCGGGGTATCTAATCCCGTTCGCTCCCCTGGCTTTCGTCCCTTACCGTCAGGCCCGCTCTGGTCGGACGCTTTCGCCACTGGTGGTCCCCCTAGGATTATAGCATTTCACCGCTACCCCAGGAGTACCTCCGACCTCTCTCGGCCTCAAGTCTGGCAGTTTCCCCAGAATTCCTGCCGTTAAGCGACAGGATTTGCCCAAGGACGTACCAAACCGGCTACGGACGCTTTAGGCCCAATAATAGTGATCACCACTCAAGCGGCCGGTGTTACCGCGGCGGCTGGCACCGGTCTTACCCCGCTTTTATTCATGAAGCTATTTACACTTCATAAAAGCGCTCACTTGCGTGAGTGCACTTGGGGTTCCCCCGTCACACTTTCGTGTATTGCGGAGTTTTCGCGCCTGCTGCGCCCCGTAGGGCCTGGGGCCGTGTCTCAGTCCCCATCTCCGGGCTTCGTCTCTCAACGCCCGTACCGATCTTTGGCTTGGTGGTCCATTACACCGCCAACAACCTAATCGGTCGCAGGCTCATCCTCAGGCGCCGGAGCATTTGGGCGAAGAATCGTTCCAGATTTCTCCACCTATCAGGTATTATCCCCAGTTTTCCGGGGTTATCCCTGTCCTGAGGGCAGATTACCCACGTGTTACTGAGCCGTTTGCCGAGTGCATTACCACTCTGGACTCGCATGGCTTAGTCGAACCCCAATAGCAGTGATCTCCGGCAGGATCAACCGGAATTACTATCGCATTATAACCAAGTTTCACCACTATCAAGTTTACGTCGGACATAAATTCAAATTCATGTCTCCACATTTGTACCACGCGTTGGAAAAACCAACTTATCATCCCATGCAAAACGCAAAATCCAAGTTGACGCCTTAAACGTCGTGGATGGTTATAACAGTAAGATTAACGTTTTCATATTATTTGGAATTAAGCGGACTTTACGCCGATGTGAACTGCGACTATTCCCCAGGTAAGAGAGTGGATTTCTATATTCTCAAGTCCACTTTTTTTCATTATTTTTGCAAGTTCCTTTTTGCCGGGAAATCTTCTTACCGAATCTGGAAGATAACTGTATGCATCTTTATTGTTGGAGATGGCCCCACCGATTAGAGGGATTATTCTAAAAAAGTATGCATAGTAAATCCTTCGGAGGAAGGAATTATCTGGCTGGGAAAATTCCAGTGATATGACCTTCCCACCCATCTTTACTACTCGTGCCATCTCTGCAAGTGTCGCATCGATGCTATCTACGTTTCTCAGGCCAAATCCTATGATTGCAATGTCGAATGTTTCATCCTCGTAAGGCAGTTTCTGGGCATTTCCTTTCTCTAGTTCAATTCCAAGCCCCCGGCACTTTTTTTCTGCAATATCAAGCATCTCCCTGCAAAAATCCAACCCTACCACCTCCCCCTCAGGGCCAACTGCTTTTGATAGCTCCATTGCGAGCTTCCCGGTGCCAGTTGCAACGTCCAGGGCAGATCCCCCTCTAGAAAGACCGGACCTTTCGACTGCAAACCGCCTCCAATATTTATCCTGATTCAGGCTCAGCACAGTGTTTAAGCTGTCGTACCTGTGAGCGATGGACGAAAACATATCAAGCACGTATTTTTCCTTTTCTCCCATAAAACCCAGTCTCAATCAAATAACTTATAAATGTGTCCTTAGAGATACGAATCAGATGGCATACAAGGATTTGCGCGAGTTCATGGGCAAACTGGAAAAAAGGGGCATGTTAAAGAGGATAAAAACCCAGGTAAGCCCTAGCCTCGAGATAACCGAAATTCTTGACAGGGTATCCAAAAGACATGGCCCCGCATTACTTTTTGAAAATGTGGAGGGCTTTGACATTCCTGTCCTTGCAAATGCATTCGGGTCCATGGAACGGATGAAACTTGCTCTTGAGACAGACGACCTTGAGGGTATAGGGGACGCTCTCGTTGAGATGGCAAAGCCCAAAGTTCCGTCAAGCCTCATCGGAAAGATTGAGGGCCTCTCAAAACTAAAGGAAATTTCTTCATACCCCCCAAAAATCGTAAAAAAAGGCCCGGTAAAAGAGGTAATTATAAAAAAAGATATTTCTCTTGACAAGTTCCCCATACTGACGTGCTGGCCCGAAGACGGTGGGAGATTTATTACGCTCCCGCTGGTTTTTACGAAGGATCCAGAGACTCAGGAGAGAAATGTCGGCATGTACCGCATGCACGTATACGACGAAAAAACAACGGGGATGCACTGGCATATCCACAAGCACGGCGCAAGCCATTACAGGAAGGCAGAGGAGATGGATATCCCCCTTGAGGTTGCCGTGGCACTTGGAGGGGACCCGGCCGTGACATTTTCTGCAACCGCCCCTCTCCCAGAAGGCTTCGATGAAATGTTTTTTTCTGGCTTTCTAAGAAAAAAACCTGTAGAGCTTGTCAAATGTGAAACAGTCGGATTGGAAGTTCCGGCAAATGCCGAGATTGTTTTAGAGGGCTATGTAAACCCAAGGGAAAGATAGATTGAAGGGCCATTTGGGGACCACACAGTCTACTATTCTCTCTCTGACACCTATCCGGTTTTCCATATCACCTGCATCACCCACAGAAAAAACCCCATATACCCTGCCACGATAGTGGGAAAGCCCCCCATGGAGGACTCGCATATAGGAAAGGCCATCGAAAGGATTTTTCTGCCTTTAATTAAGATGCAGCTCCCGGAAATAGTAGACATAAACCTCCCAATTGAAGGGGTATTTCACAACATGTGCATAGTATCTATAAAAAAGCGCTATCCAGGGCACGCAAAAAAGGTGATGTTTGCCCTCTTTGGCCTGGGGCAGATGATGTTTACAAAAACCATTATTGTACTCGATGACGACGTAGACATCCAAAATCTGGGCGATGTTTTATGGGCCGTTTCAAACAGGATAGACCCTATAAGAGATGTTACTATAATAGAAGGGGGCCCTGCCGACGTTCTGGAGCATGCTACGCCGATTCCAAATCTCGGCTCTAAAA
>JAZFTU010000077.1:0-3240 GCA_036446855.1 Hydrothermarchaeaceae archaeon (SeqCode)
ACGCTCACCCCTTTTTTTGAAAGGCCCAAGGATGCAAAGCCCACAGATAAAATCATAAAATTGCTTGAAGGGCTTACTTTGGACCCAAATAACGAAGTTGTGCTCATAAGCGGGCGGGATAAGGGCACACTCGAAAAATGGTTTGAAATCGGCGCAGGTTTTGCAGCTGAGCACGGCGCGTGGATTAAAGAAAGGGGCGGAAGATGGGAGACGATAGAACCATTAAATTCGGAATGGAAATCTGGGGTGCGGCCATTTCTTGAAAAATACGTAGACAAAACACCCGGCTCTTTTATTGAAGAGAAAGAATTTTCCCTTGCTTGGCACTACAGGACTGTAGAACCAGAGTTTGGCAGCAAAATGGCAGGAGAGCTGGTCGAAAGTCTCAAAATTCCAAAAGGCCATGCCCTTCAGGTGCTTTTGGGAGACAAGGTAGTCGAGATAAAAAATGCCAGTGTGAGCAAGGGGAGGGCCGCGCTACGCTGGATTCGGAAAAAAAGATGGGATTTCATACTGGCAATTGGGGATGATATGACAGACGAGGACGTTTTTGATGTGCTTCCAAAATCGGCATATTCCATTAAAGTCGGCGTGGGCCCTTCGAGGGCAAAGTTCAGGGCGGATTCCCCATCAGAGGTGCTCAGTTTGTTAGAAGAATTGGTTAACAATGCCCAGTAAAATTTTTCGGGGCGTATGCCTAGCAGCTCCCCACCATATCTGGCATGTCCAGCAAAATCGAGGGATCGATTTGACTTGTTGCGGCATAATTTGTTAGCACCTTCTGGATTGACTGCTTTGGGAAGAACAATGTTTTCCATCTTGAAAGTTCTTCGAGTATTTCTTCATCAGAGTATTCACCAGGGTGATTCAGTATCAGGTACTTGGCTAGGCCCCGCATCGCATATGAATGTGCACAGCCGCATGCACGTGTCCCATCCGGAAGAACAAGGGTTCTTGCCGAACAGCAGTATTCGCAGGCGATTTTTGATCCGATGCTTACGTATCTCTCAAGCTGACTTTTGTTCAGTTGCGCGCCCTCATATCTCCTGAGAATGGAAATCATCGCGTTGACATCTTTATCGAAGGAGACGCTAAGTTCCGCCCCATACATCTCTGGTGTCCCCTGGGGTATCACGGTATTTTTAATTTCTTCCTTAATTATATACGGATAGGTGAATGTATACAGCTTCTGGTATCTGGCCTCAAGCTCACTGTACGAAAGCCCCCTGCCTGTAACGTTCCATTTTTCTATCCCATACAAAAGTGAATCCTCCGGGTTTGATTCAAGCTTGGGAACTTCACTACTGCCAGGTTTTGGGGCCTGAACCAAAACGTCAGAAGAGATAAATTCACTTTCCATAGGCTGCTCTGTATCTCCAAGAGTTGTCCCGGTGTAATATATGGCCACTGTAGCAGCAATCAAAACTGCTATAAAAGACAGATAGATTTTTGTTCTCGTTTTAATCACCAAAATATTAGATATGTAATGTGAGTTACAAATAGGTTTTTATTGCAAAATTAAAAATTATGGCAAGATATTTTCACAATATGTAAAAACTCATACGGTCATCCGGCTGAAATTTGTAACATGAAGCTCCCTTAAAATGGCTGCGTTGTCTGCGATTTTTCCGATTGTTCCGGGCGTGTATATGCACGCGGGATCCTCTGCAAGATAGTCGCCTGTCGATGCGTACGCCCTAGACCGTGATCCCCGGCAGATATCATTGAATTCGCAGACCCTGCACCGCCCTTTTAGTTTTCTTGCATCCTGCATCTCCTTTAGGAGAGTGGAATTAGGGTAGATATCCTTAAGCTCTTCGGTCCTGACACTGCCTATTTCTATGGGGAGAAAGCTGGTGGGATAAACTGCGCCGTTTTGCGAGACAAATATGCCCTTCCCGAATTTTTTGTCCCTCGGCTTGAAAGTGCCAGTGTTATCTGGAGCACTCTTTTCAGATGCAAGAAGGGAGTTGAGGCCCTCTTTTAGATTTTTGTAGAGCCTGCCATGATTTAACACTCCTTCATCCACCTTTCCCTCTTCGATAAGACGCCTGATTACGGCCACGCGCCGGTATGGCTCGCTCCCAGCTATGGCATTTACTGTGATGGGCGAAGAGCGCATCAAATCATAGATGAAGGAGAAGACATCCTCGTATTCATGTGGTGTGATTTCGTATTCCTCTCTTGCTCTCCCAGTAGGAATCAGCATGTAGAGGTAAAATCCTATGGCCCCGAGCTTTTTAGAGAGCATGAGAATTTTTGGGATGTCCCGTACATTGAATTTTGAAACTGTTGTCAAAATCCTGAAGGGAAGGCCTATTTCATTCATAACTTTTGTCGCATGAACAAGCCTGTCAAAAGTTCCGGGCACCCCGCGAAAGCTGTCGTGGGACTCTGCCGTAGGCCCGTCGATGCTCATTGCAACAACCTCAGTTCCTGCCTCTTTTAGCCTTATTATGTTCTTTCGGTTCAGGTGGGGCGACGTGCTGGGGGCGATGGTTGCCGATATCCCAGAGTCCCTCGCGTATTTAATTAAATCGAAGATGTCTGTCCGCGTAAGGGCATTTCCGCCTGTTATGCGCAGTATCGGGTATGGTTTTTTAAAGGCCACTATCTGGTCGATTAATTGCTTGGCTTCATCTGTGGTAAGCTCGTCTGGTTCAGGGGTCTTTTTGGCCGAAGCCTTGCAGTGTTTGCACTTGAGGCCGCAGGCAATTGTTGACTCCCACATTATCGATACTGGTTTTTTGGCCATTTACAGCATCTCGACAAAATTCATTAGAAAATTGGTAAATATCTCTGCATCTTCCATTTTCTCGTAGTCCTCATCTTCCCTGAGCGATGAAAAGAATTCCTTGCTTAATACGCACGACCCCCGCTTGTCTGTCTTAGGGTCGTAGACTGTTATTGCGATTTCGGATTTATTTATGATTTCATCGAGCTTTTCACCTAGTTTCATAATCATGCCGGGGTCCGCTGGGATGACAAGACTTAGTATGAGCTGGGAGTTTTTGTCCTTCTCCCTTTCAAAATAGGCGCCTCCCCGGCCTTCAAAGTCTTTTATAAGCTCGGGGATATTTATGTCATCGAAAGACGCGCACATCTCATATATGGATATTGTCCGGCCCTTTGGATGGATGCAGACCTCGCAAAAGTCGATTGATGGAGCGCTTTGCGTGTAGTCAAACTTCACCATTCCCTTGCTCATTTCTGTGGCCTTTTGATTGCGCTTTTGCATCT
>JAZFTU010000078.1:0-5109 GCA_036446855.1 Hydrothermarchaeaceae archaeon (SeqCode)
GCACCTGCAGAGAATTTGAGGGTAGAGAGCGAAGTTAAGGTCGAAACCAAGGCCAGGGAAACGCCAGAGCCACAAGAAACAGCATCACCAGAGAAACTTAAAGAAATCAATGAGAGGCTGAAACTTATGGAGACCGAGGAGGGAGTAATTCAAAACCTATATAAGGGCCTCGCATCCAGCAGTATGGAAGAGAAAAAACGGCTGCTATTGGAAAAGAAATATGGGGATAGGCTAAAAAAGATAGCAACAGACATTGCAGACCTTAGACATTTGAAGGAGATTAGGCAAGTTCCGGGGGCAGTTACGGGGTAGTTAAATGGACATAATAAAAAGGCTGTTTAATAAAAAGCAAAGTGCAGGGGATGACACTGTTGATGATACTCTTCTAGAGGCCACATATATAGAAGAGGCCGACGACGAATACGTGCTTTTAAAGGTGTTTTCAAAGGAAAACCCCGACGTCGGTTTTTCTTATGCCATAAACAGGATTGACGAGCTTAAGGTGTCTGTCACAGAATTAAAAAGGGAAAGAAATGATTTAGAAAAGCTCAGTTCAACGTTACAGGACGACCTGGAGGGGGCCTTGAGGTTCAAAGACCAGATAGAGGACATGAAAGATGGCCTTTTAGATAAAGAGCGCGAGCTTTCTGACAAGTCTGTCGAGGTAGATTCCCTCGTGAGAAAATCGGCAAGACTCAGTGTCGAAAATGAAGGGCTGACCGCCAAGGTAACAAAAAAAGACCAGCAGATAAGGAATTATTTGAAACAGATAGAGGTGCTAAGGCAGGATTCTCGGGTCATCCAGCTCGAGAAGAAAAGCAAGCTGGATGAAAACAAGTTAACCTCCATAGAAGAGGATGCAAAAAGGCTCAGAATTCAAAACGAGGAGAATACGGGCACCCTGCAAATCCAGCACGAGGAACTCGAGCAATTAAGGCTGATGACGGCCTCGCAGGAGGCCGAGCTCACCACCCTAAAGGCCAACTGGTGGGAGGCAAATCAAAAGGTCAAGAACGTAAACAGCACAGTCGCAGAGAAAGATAGCATCATATCGACCAAGGAAGAGACGATAAGAGACCTTCTTGTCAAGTCCAAAAAGCTTGCACTGGAGATGGACGTCACAAATAAAAACTTAGGCGAAAAAAACCGGATAATCGAAGATTACAAAAGGAGTACCGAAGTTCTCAAGGAAAAAGAGGAGGCATTATTTGAACTTAGGCAGGAGCACGACCGTTTGAAAGTGGAGCTTGAGGAAAAGTCAAACAGGGCATCTATATCTGATTCTCAATTGAACGAATTAAACGAGCAGCTAAAAACGCTTATGCCGCTGGAAGGGGAGGTAAGAGATCTCAGAGTTACAGCGGAGAAGCAGAAGGACGCATTAAACATTGCAACCTCCGAGGCAGACCAGTACAAGCAGATGGCAGCATCCATGGACTCCGAGCTAAATAGCCTCAAGGGCAACTGGTGGGAGGTATCAAAGCAGGTAAAGGTCCTCAAAGGAGAGGTAGAATTAAAGGATGGAATCATAACTGCAAAAGATGGTACGATAAATGGGCTCACAGAGAGGCTAAAGGGCATGACATCTGAGCTTGACTCGCTAAAAAAACAGATAGCAGAAAGTGCAATAATGGGCACAGCAGTCACTGTTACACCACCTTCGCAGGAAGCAGCCCAACCAGCAGAGGAACCTCCTGTGGCATCAAGTCCTGTACCTGAAGAGGCTATAGAAAAGCCAGTCCAACCAGTAGTTGAGGCACCACCAGCAGAAGAACCAAAGGAAGACACATCAGCGCCAAAGGTCAGCTCAAACGATAGTAAACTAAAGCTCCTTGAGATTAAAAAGAAGGCACAAGATGCACTGAGGAGAGGAGTGGGCGGCCCGGAGCCTTCGCAGGAAACAGCCAAACCACCAGAGCATAAAGAGGAACATTCGGTGGCATCAAGTCCCTTCCCATCGACTGAAGAGGCAAGGGTTGAGCCCACCCCACCAGTAGTTGAGGCACCACCAGCAGAAGAACCAAAGGAAGACACATCAGCGCCAAAGGTCAGCCCAAGCGGGAGTAAACTAAAGCTTCTTGAGATTAAAAGGAAAGGGATTCTAAAAATGCTGGAAAGGCCCGGAGTGAAAGACAGCCCCCTAGGAGATAAATACCAAAGGCAGCTTGTCATAGTATCACATGAAATAGATAAGCAGAGTCAGGAATAATGCCCCTTATTGGCGATGATTTTCACTTCGAGAATCTTAAGAAGAAGGTTATGGAGGATGTAGGGTTTCAGACCCAGTATTATGGGGACAGGCACCTCAAAAGGCGTTTCATGGTACGGATGAGGGTCGTCGGTGCAAATACTCACAGGGATTACTTAAAATACCTTGAAAGCGACCCCGCTGAGTACCAAAAGCTCTTAGAAGTGCTCACGGTGAATGTTACGGAGTGGTTCAGGAACCCGGAGGTTTTCAAGGCTATTGAAAAGCGCATCCTGCCAGACATTGTGAGAACTAACATGGCGCAAGGACGAAATTCATTGAGAATTTGGAGCGTAGGATGCTCTGATGGCAAAGAACCATATTCCCTGGCCATATTGGTAAATAACGTTATTGCAAGAGAGGACGATTTCACAGCTAAGATAATTGCGTGGGATATTGACGAACAAATGCTTAAAATTGCACGCTTTGGACTGTACACACAGGGTGCCATGAAAGGGCTTGAAAAAAGACAAATCCAACTATACTTTGTAAAAGAAGGCGAGGGATTTCGAATACGTCCCGAGATAAGGTCGATTGTGGATTTCAATAATAGGGACATCAATAAAGATATACCGCTAAGGGGTTTAGACCTCATACTTTGCCGAAACCTTGTTATTTATTTTAATCCTGAACGAAAAGCAGACCTGTACATGGAGTTATATAATTCCCTGAGATCAAATGGTTACTTTGTCATGGGAAAAAGTGAAACTCTCATGGGAGAATCGCAGATGGCATTTAAGAAAGTAGACAACGTAAACAGGATTTACCAGAAGTAGTACTTTTCACCGGTAACTAAATATATGCATTAAACCAAAGTTAATATCATACAAGGAATCACAGGCGCGTGGAGTATTAAATAAAAAGATGATGAAAAAACGGAGGAACTAAAAAGTGACAAGAGAAAATTTTAGACCAAATTTCGACATAGATGCCTTCATATATGATGGTGTCGGTCCCCTTGAGATAGGCAACCTAGGTGGAGCAGACCTAAATCTACTCCAGGAAGATCTATCGAGAAAAATTGAAGAAAAGCAGAAGCAGACGAAAAGCTCTCTGGATTCATTGGGAATATCCATAGACCGAGAAGCCCTGCACGAGGAGATAGAGAGAATAATGAATATGGATAACGATGCCCTTGATGCATATGAAAGAGAGATTAAAACAAAGCTTGCACAAAAAAAGATGGAAATGGAAAAAATCCTTAAATCTCGTTAATGCCGAACTTGCTTTTAATTTTTATCTTACCCGTCGTTATATTAAATTCCATACTGCGGCCGTAGTCTCCCCCGGTTTCTTCGGCCACAATCCTTATCCCGAGTGATTTTAAAACATTCTTTGCAGCTTTGGCATTCTGGTTTCCCATATCAAAAAGTCCGTTTTGGTCAGGGTTTGACGAGGTGAACATTCTTGCCCCCCCGACCAGCTTGGCCCTGATATTTCTTTTTACACTGCCATGCCTTTTCATCTGGGATATGAGGGCATCAACTGCGGTATCAGCAAACTTTCCAGGCTTAGTAAGTCCTTTTTTTGCCCGGGTGCTGTCAGGGAGGAGGACATGGGCAAGTCCACCCATTTTAGAGATAGGGTCATAAAGACATATCCCCACACATGACCCAAGTCCGTTGCACGATAGGACTTCTGGGTTTCTTGCTACTTTAATCTCAGCTATTCCTACTTTTATCATTTGTTATGCATTCCAAGGGCAGTTAATATCGCATCATATGATTTTTTATCTAAAAATGTCAAATTTTTTCCTCTCACAATAGTATTTGACAGGATAAACTCGGTGTTTATCACCAGGGCATAGTCAACGGTTTTGCTCATATCTATTATGAGGGTATCAATCACTGACCCTGCCATGTCATGAGCAAGGTATGGGATGGAAGGCATGAGGTTAAAACCTGTAAAGTTGCTCAAGGCTGTAAGATAGGAACTTGTGAGTATGTTTCCTATCTCCTTTAATGCGGATTTCTTGTCCTCAGTAAGCTCCCTGTCACCGGTATCTTCTCCAAACAGGAGGGAATTTCCAAGGAAATTGGCATCCTCTTCACCGAGTAAAATAAGTATGCTTCCTTCAATCTCCCCGAATATCTTAAAGAATATCCCGACGACAATTTCGTCTTCTTCCTTTAGTACATTTATCAAATCCTCAATTGCCATTGGATATGCCTCGGGGACAGAAATAGTGACCCTTTTATTAATCATCTGCTCAAGCGCGGCAGAGGCGTGTCCCGCGCCTATGTTTCCCACTTCTTTTAGTGCATCAAGCTGGGCCTCGCTCAGACCCAAATTTTTCATTGTACTTTCATATTGTTTTACGGCTGACATTTGTCACTTCGACCTCCTTATAGTCTCATTTTGGAAATTCATACTTCTTTTTTAGTCTCCCATTTTCAATGACTTTTTCAACTACGAGTAAACCCCTTATCCGCTTAATAGAGCCCTGGACCTTGCCTATAGTCCACCCAAGGTCTTTTGAAATATCATAGATTGTAGATGCAGGTTTTTTCCTCAAATAAGTGATAGTCTTTGAGTCAACTACTCTTGCTAGTTCCTTTCTTTTCTCTGTTGCTTTTGCGGTTCGCTTCATAGTTACCCCCAAAGAGTAGCAGGGCATACATATTTGGCGAAAAACTTACCCGGATGTTCTCGCTGTCCCCTCACTAAACTCATCATGTCTTTTACTCTATTAAGTTAATGAAAATATATATGTACTATGGAAATATTTTATATATTAATATATACATTATTTTTTTCCTTTAATAATATTATCACTTGTTCCGTATTTTAAAAATAATATTATAAACCAGTATTGAAATTCTTTACACTTTATAATGTTATTTTAGGAAAAATAAAATAGT
>JAZFTU010000079.1:0-3744 GCA_036446855.1 Hydrothermarchaeaceae archaeon (SeqCode)
TTGCTCAAGTGTGCTACATTTTTTATTCCGATCACTGCTGTTTTCTCCTGGTACTACCTCGTCTTTATACCTTCCTTCCCTATGTCGAGGGACCTGGCAGAGAGCTTCACAAGTCTTGCGAACGTAAATGCAATGCACCTCAATCCTTTCCTCTATACGAGCGCCTGGGGCATCTTCATAATAGCGCCGATATTTCTTTTAAGGGGAAGGCTTCTTGACAGTTCTAAAAAGAGATTCATTTTATACTGGGCTTTGGTGGAATTTATCCTCATCAACAACGATCTGATATTTCCAGAGTCCCTGATTCACCAGCCCATGCACTTTACCAGGGGCAACTTCTTCTTCCCGTTGTTGATATTAACCCTCCTGGGGCTTCAGAAGGTCCTGGAATCCTCATTTAGAGCTAGAGCACCGATCTTGCTTGCCCTTATCTTTCTTTTAACGGTGCCGGACAACCTCCTTTTTCTTCACCAGTTCACGACCGTGGGCGGGGATTATGGGATTCCAAGGGATTCAACACTGAATCCGCTAAGGCTCACCACTGCACAGTGGGACACCATAGAGAAACTGGAAGGCCTCAAGGGAGAGCAGATTGTCTTATCCCATGATACGTTGACAGGGATTATGGTGCCCGTTTATACCCATCACCGCACCCTCCTGGGCCACCCCGACTATACTCCCTATTTCCACGAAAAATGGGAAGACTCGAGATTTTATTTCAAAACCCTGGACAGGGGAGTTCTGAAAAAGTACAATGTATCAGTTGTGATTTTCCTGAAAAAATTCGATCGCTTGCCTGAGGAAGGAGAAGTATATCACGAAAATTCAGAGCATGTAATTTATAAGATTTCAGATTAGCGACGGGAGTTACTTGGATGAAATTAAATAAAATCAATCCCTATTTACTTGTGCTTCTAATCTTTGCATTAGTTATGAGAGTATATAGGCTGGGTGAACTCCCGTCAGGTATTTTTTATGATGAAGCAGCGACGGGTTATGATGCATATAGCATTTTAAAAACCGGGAGGGACTTACACGGTAATTTCCTGCCTGCGTTAATGAACCACCACAATACAGATTACGTTGAACCGATGTACACCTACCTGACGGTGCCGTTTGTATCCATATTTGACTTAAGCGTGTTCTCAACGAGATTTTTAGCAGCGGTCATAGGTACCCTGACAATTTTGAGTACGTATCTGTTTGCCAAAGAATTGTTTAACGAAAAAGTAGGTCTGATTTCTGCACTTTTACTCGCAGTTTCGCCCTGGCATTTACAATTTAGCAGGATTGCATTTAATAGTATTTTGGTTCCGTTTTTTGTCACATTGGGCCTATTTTTTCTTTTGAGATCTTTACAGAGACCAAGACTGTTTATTGTTTCAGCACTTGTTTTTGGGCTCTCGCTTTACACGTATGCCATTATGAAATTGGTTGCTCCTGCTATACTCTTCCTGTTTTTTTGTTTTTATTTTAAAGAGATAAGAAACAGGCGCGCAGTGCAATACCCCTTTATTTCATTGCTCATATTTTTCCTTCTGACCACCCCAATTTATTACCTCTCTTTCTTTGGAGGTGGGAATAAAAGATTTCAGCAGGTGTCGATTTTTACGCCCTCTTCAGATCCACTGAACGGGTTTGCATCAAATTTATTAAGCCACCTTTCACCAAGTTTCTTATTTATTAATGGAGATGCAAATTTAAGACATGGCCTGCCCGGTTTTGGGCAAGTTTTGATAGTTTTGGCACCATTTATATTTTTAGCGCTGTTCTTTTTTATCTATAAACAGAAGAAAGAAGGACTTTTTCTTGTTTCCTCTTTCATTGTCGGGATAATTCCGGCATCGTTGACCCGGGAAGGAGTACCACATGCTTTAAGGTCTATTTCAGCGGTGCCTTTTCTTGAAATTATTGCTGCCTATGGCATTTTTTTATTGTATGAGCATCTAAAGAATAGAGAAAAATATATCAGAATAACCGTGACAATCCTGGTCGGTTTAGCATTAGTTTCCAATATTGCGTTCTTTATGCACGCTTATTTCGTAAAATATCCATTAGTCTCCGAAGATTGGTTTGGGTTTGGGATCGAGGAGACGATAACTTATACCGAAGAGCATTCCAGTGATTATGACCATATTATTTTGACGCGCGCGATTAACCAACCATATATTTTCCCACTATTTTTTGCTAAAATAGAGCCATCAAAATTTCAAAGTGGCGGCGATATGGGCAAATATGCTGTGTGTACTGAAGATATCGACGAATGTTATGAATACAGTGGGAAAAATTTGTTTATAGTAAGGCCCGGCGAACTGTCAGGTAAAAGCATCAAAAAAAATATTTATAATAACAAAGGACAGGTCGTCTTAAAAATTGTCGAATAGATTTCTTTTAACGTCTTTTCCGAGGCGGTCCTTGTCCTACTCTCACCCCCAAAGCCGTCCTCGACCGTGCACTTATAAGTATACAGTGCGATAGTAAAAAACGTGACCGGGGGTAAAGATGTTTAAAGAATTCCTGAAAGAAGAAAGAGCCCAGACTGTCATTGAGTACATGATGCTCGCCGGCGGTGTCATGGTGGCCTCGGTCTTTATTCGAGCATGACCAGAAGCACCGCGACGATGCTGAATCAAAGTGTCGGTGAAAAAGTAGACGAAATGTCAGGCATAATAAACAATACAGCCGTCTAATTAACCTACGATCCGCCTCCGGACCTCTTCATAGTATCCCAATACGTCACCCAAATCCTGCCTGAAGCGGTCCTTGTCCATTATCTCGCCAGTGTCCGCATCCCAGAACCGGCATGTGTCCGGCGATACTTCGTCTGCCAAAAGCAGGTTGCCCTCGCTGTCCCTCCCGAACTCCAGCTTGAAGTCCACGAGCGTTATCCTCCTGGCCTTTAAAAACCCGGAGAGGATGTCGTTGACCTCGATCGTGATATCTCTCATCTCTTGAAGCTCTGCCACGTCTTTGGCCGCGCCGAGCGCGAGCGCTACCGCATCGTTTAAAAACGGGTCGTGGTAGGCGTCGTCCTTGTACCCCATCTCCAGCAGAGGGGGATCGAACTTCCGGCCCTCTTCAAATGGATACCGCTTCAGGATGCTCCCTGTTGCGATATTCCTGCATATCACCTCAAGCGGCACGATTTTGACTCTCTTGACAATGTGCGTGCTCGGCGGCTCGAAGCGTATGAAGTGCGTCTTTATTCCGGCGGCTGCGAGCACCTCGAAGAACTTCGCCGATATCTCTGCGTTTAGTGCACCCTTGCCGGCCTTTGACTCCTTTTTTGCGCCGTCGCCCGCCGTCAAGTCGTCCCGGAATTCCATGACATACGTGTTGCCCTCGCCCTCGCAAACACTCTTCGCCTTGCCCCTGTAAATTTCCATAGGGCTTTTTTATCAGGTGCCTATATAAAAAAGTTTATATCCGCCGTGGTTCAAAAGATGTCAGGTGTGGAGGGTATGGAACGAAGTTCCCGACCTGTCGCGCCGGATGGGATGGCCTGTGACGATCAAGAAGTTCAACAAGGGTGAAGAGGGGCGTAGTGAATCTGAAAATAAATACAGAGCGCTCGTTGAAAAGTCCCTCGTGGGCGTGTACATCATACAGGACGGCGTCTTCAAGTTCGCGAACAAGCGCTTCCTCGAAATCTTCGGCGGGAAGAAAAAGGACGTGGTGGGTGCGAAATACACAAAATTTGTAGCCCCTGAAAGTATGGACGAAGTTGTAAGAGGGGTCAGCAAA
>JAZFTU010000080.1:0-5978 GCA_036446855.1 Hydrothermarchaeaceae archaeon (SeqCode)
CAAAAAGAGGGGAGATGCAGAATTGGAAGTTGAGAAGGCAAAGGAGTTGGCAAAATCGGGTATTGACGCTGTGACGATGAAAGAACTCGAAATCGCTGGAGCCAACCCAGAAATTCTTGAAAAAAAGTACGAATCACAGGCGTATAAAGATGCGCTTCAGACGTCCCGGACACAAAACGTCAATTTAGAGATGAGAACAAAACAACCGTTCGCAGGGGTTACAAAGCCCCCCGAAGGGGTCAACTGCCCATCCTGCAAAAAATCAATCTCCGACGACTTTAAAATATGCCCATATTGCGGCCACACCCTGAAATCAGGCGCTTGTTCCAAGTGCGGGAAGGAGCTTCAGGACGACTTTGCCATGTGCCCGTATTGTGGGGAGAAGGTTTAGAGGGCCTAGCACCATGAAGTGCAAAAAGTGCTCAGGCGAATTGCCTCATGGGGCTTATGGGAAAGTAAAATGCGAATACTGTGACACAATAAATACTGTCCCAACTCCTGAGCAGGAAAGAGAACGGAAAATCCTGACAATCAAATAACTTTTTATTTGGCAATCTTGTCACGTTTGACAATGAATAACTTTTCCCCCCGCCTGATTGCATGGGAGCTTACCGGCTCCTGCAACTTAAAGTGCGTTCACTGCAGGGCATCGGCCGTCGAAGAAAGGGACGCATCAGAACTTACAACGCAGGAAATAATGAACACGATTGATAACATTGCATCGTTTTCACATCCAATATTGATACTTACAGGGGGAGAGCCCCTGGTAAGGGAGGACCTCTTTGAGATAGCAGGATACGCGACAGAAAAGGGCCTTCGAGTGGTGGTTGGAACGAACGCCACTATGATAACTCCAAAGATTGCGAGAAGGCTACTTGACTCAGGTGTCAAGCGGATAAGCATTAGCCTGGATGGGCCAACGGCAAAGGCCCACGATAAATTCCGGGGAATTTCCGGCGCATTTGAGGACACCCTTGCAGGCGCGAAGGCGGCTCAAGAGGCAGGTCTTGATTTTCAGGTGAATACGACAGTTACAAAAAGGAATGTTGACGATTTGCAGGCGATATATGACCTTGCGATTAAACTTGGGGCCGTTGCACATCACATATTTCTCCTGGTGCCGACAGGGAGAGGTGTGGACCTAAAGGACGAAGAGATATCCCCTGGAGAGTACGAGAATGTTTTGAACTGGATGTACGACATGCAAAAGAGAGATAGCACCCAAAAGAAGGCACCTGGGCACGGTCATGGGGGCCTTTTTATGAAAGCTACGTGCGCTCCCCACTATTTCAGGGTGATTTCCCAGCGATCAAAAGAAGAGGGATTGGACATTTCCGGAGAGGGAGGAGGACTAAATGCAATGACCGAGGGCTGCCTTGGCGGAAAGGGTTTTAGCTTTATCTCAAGATATGGGGACGTTTACCCCTGCGGATATCTGCCCACAAGTGCAGGGAACATAAGGGATAAACCCTTTAGGGAGATATGGGAAGAGTCAACCCTGTTCAAAGATTTACGGGACCCAAGAAAACTAAAGGGAAAGTGCGGGAAGTGCGAATACAAGGTGCAGTGCGGCGGGTGCAGGGCAAGGGCATTTGCAAAACATAAGGATTACTTAAAATCCGAGCCATATTGTATATACCGTCCACCCGGGTTTAAGAATAAACGTTAATCACTTCGGCAGCAGAGTTATTTTTTCTCCGGTTTCTCTTTGGCCTTCTCTACCCCTTTTTTGCCCTTATCTTCGGACACAGATTCTGCATTACCCATTGGTATGGGTTTTGATTCCCCCCGCTTTTTTTCTGGCGCAGGCTCTTTTGGCCTGGGCCTTTCCACTTTGCTGGGCAGCAGGTTGCTCTTGACCTCTTGTGGAAGATGCGGCTCTTCAACTATCGCAGGTTTTTGGCTTATCAGGTTGATTATGACCTTTCCTCCAGTTGCCTCGATTTTTATGCTGTCTGCCGGAAATTCTACCAGAGTTTTTTCAACAAATTCCAATGCATCATCACCTGCCTCCCCACGCGTTGCGTATACCTTGATACAGGGCTTTTGCTTAAATTGGCGAACTGCAATCACAAGCAAAATTACAAGCGCTGCGATAAGCCCCCCAGTGATTACCCATACGCTCACTCCAACCCACTCAGCAGCATCCAAAAGTGCCTGGTTTGTCAGAGTTGCGATTTCTGCCATGTTTTTCCCTCCAACCTCCTGCATAAATAAAGGTTTTGGGACGTAAATCTTATAACTCATAACTATTAACTCTCATATTGGCGGAAGAGAATGAATGACTCTGACCTTTTGAAAATATCGCTTGGGGCCGCTACTTTTGGGCTGATGCTCCTGTTTTTCGTCTCCTCACAATCGGAAGTGCCGCTTGTTAAGATATCTGAACTAAGCTATGACGATGCCGGTATTAAGGTTGCAGTGAGGGGGGAGGTTACATCGGCGCGAATTCACAAAGATGGCCACATCTTCATCGAGATTAAGGACGGCACTGGCAAGATATCCATTGCCATATTTAAGAACGTAGCAGAAAAGCTTGAAATCGCTACGGTGGAGTGTATCACAAACATTGGTTCCGAAGTCGATGTTTCAGGAGAGGTAAAAGAGTACCGTGAAAGTCTCGAGATAATCCCTCAAGGAACAGGCGACATAAAATGCTAGATGTATTTTTACTCATACTTGTCGGCATAATTTTAGGTACATTCACCGGAATGGTGCCAGGAGTCCACGTCAACACCGTTGTTATTGTGGTCCTCTCGTTCCTACCGGTGCTTCTTGAGCACTTCTCCCCACTCGGAATCGTTTCATTGATTGTTGCAATGAGCGTTTTGCATACTTTCGTTGATTACGTTCCATCGATACTTATCGGGGCGCCACAGGAGGACAGCGTCCTCTCGACACTCCCTGGCCACAGGATGCTCATGAAAGGCAGGGGATACGAGGCGATAAGGCTGACTACAATTGGCGGCCTGGGGGCAATAATTGTAAGCTGCATCCTCCTCCCGGTAGGCATTGTAATACTACCCATACTGTACAGCATGGCAAAGAGTATTATGCCATACCTTTTGATTTCTGTCCTCGCATATATGGTGTACTCTGAAAGGACGCCCAAAAAGATGCTGTTTTCTATGATAATTATCGGCTACTCTGGAATTTTGGGCATGATAATCCTGAATGGAAATGTCCTTCCGCCAAAGTACTCGCTATTCCCTACCCTAACTGGCCTGTTTGGAATCTCAACCCTGCTTGCATCCCTCAGAAATGAAACCGTAGTTCCCCCGCAAACCCTTGATTATGAGGACTCGCCATACCGGAAGGGCATTATCGCAGGTGCCGTGGCAGGAGCGCTTACCGGCCTACTCCCGGGAATCGGCTCCTCCCAGTCCGCCCTGATAGTACAAAATTTCTTTAAAGGTAAAAACGAAAGGGAGTTTTTGGTGGCAATAGGCGGAGTTAACACAAGCGATGCCATTTACTCGATATTTGCCCTCTACCTCCTGGGAAATCCCCGGAGTGGGGCATCCATAGCAGTAGAGCAGATATTGAAGGATTTTACCCTTCAGGATTTTCTTTTCATCGTCGCAGTGGTCCTCATAGCTACCCCGTTTGCGGTAGGTCTTACTATTGCGCTCACGCGGTTCTTTGTAGGGCGGCTGGAGAATGTGGACTATGCAAAATTTTCTAAGTACGTGCTTTTATTCCTGCTCACCCTCATATTTGCGATGACGGGCTTTCGCGGTTTACTTATCGCTGCCACAGCAACCGCCATTGGACTTTCGGCGGCTATCACCGGCGTCAAAAGGTCTCACTGCATGGCAGTACTTGTAGTCCCAACGATTTTGTACTTTATCTGATGGAAATGATTTATATTATGGCATCTAACCTTTAGACATGAAGGCCGCTGTGATACCTGCCTACAACGAGGCCAAAACGATAAGAGAAGTAGCAAAACGCTCTAAAAATTTTGTTGACATGGTCGTTGTCGTTGATGATTGCTCAACAGACGATACATTTAGTGAAGCAGAGAAGGCAGGAGTAAAAGTAATAAGACATGAAAAAAATCAGGGAAAGGCAGCGGCATTGAAAACCGGTTTCGAATGCACAAAAGAGTATGATACGATAATAATGATAGATGCAGACCTTCAGCACCTCCCAGAGGAGATACCACTCCTGCTAACAGGTATTAGTGACGGCCACGACCTGTGCATAGGGAGCAGGTTTCTTTCAAATCAAAGTTGTATGCCGCTTTTAAACAAGATTTCAAACAAGGTCTCATCAAGAATACTGAGCGTTCTTGCCGGGCAGAGGGTAACCGACCCCCAGTCCGGGTTCAGGGCGATAAGGCGGGAAACACTCGATAGGCTGGAACTTTCAGCGGGGAGATACGCAATCGAGCATATTATGATTTTGGAGGCGGCAAGAGAAGGACTCAAAATCAAGGAATTGCCCATCTCCTGCATTTATGGAGATGAGGCATCACATATCCACCCCATAAAAGACACGATAAATGTCATATACCATATCACTCGATTCTTAACAAGATGATTATCTATTCTGAAGAGTACCAAAGGCACGACAGTGAGTATCACCCGGAGAACAAAAATCGACTGCGGTCCATAATGAACCTGCTGACAAAGACGGACGTTTTCGAAAAGGTTCCCCTGGACGAGCCTAAAATGGCGGGAGAGGAGGACATCTTAAAGGTCCACACAAAAAGGCATCTTGAGCTTATCAGGGGCATGAATCAGACAGGCGGCATAACCGATGCTGACACCTATCTTTCTGAAGGGAGCTATGATACTGCTATGCTTGCGGCGGGCGGGGTTATGTCGTGCGTGGACAAGTTTTCTGAGGGACACTCATGCAGCTTCGCCATGGTGCGGCCACCCGGGCATCACGCAGAGCCAGACAGGGCCATGGGGTTTTGCCTTTTTAACAACGTTGCTATCGGGATAAAATATGCTATGGATAAGTATCAAATCGAGCGAATTTTCGTGCTTGACTACGACGTCCATCACGGAAACGGAACACAGAAGATATTCTATTCAACCGATAGCGTCCTCTTTTTTTCGCTTCACCAGCACCCATTGTATCCTGGCACAGGGATGGCCGAGGAGGTCGGAAAGGGTACCGGAGAGGGATACACCTTAAACATGCCGCTTCCCCCTGGCATAAACGATGACAGCTATCTTAAGATGATAAACGAGGTTGCAATTCCTGTATTAAACGAATTTGACCCCGAGCTGATTTTCGTATCGGCAGGGTACGATGGCCACTTCAACGACCCCCTCGGCGGGATGGTGCTCACTACAAACTCTTATTATGAGATTTCACGGGCATTAAAAAGGTCAGGTGCGGGGATAATATTTGCCCTGGAAGGGGGCTATAATCTTTCGGCACTCTCAAATTCGGTATATGCGACGCTTTCTCCATTCTTCAACTTGGAGAGGGAGCCCGATGAGTCAAGACCGGAGGACGTATCGATAACAAAATACGCTGAATCAAAATTAATTGCAGCGAAAAAAGGATTCTCAAAATACTGGGATATTTAAAGTTCAAACTTGTCCTTTACCTCATCTATGGGCCCGCCCAGTAACGTGATATTTTTTTCTGTGGATTCCCCGATGCCAAAGTAGCCCACCCGAAATATATGCTCAACGTTTACAGGGTTTATGCCCATCACCCTGCAGGCTATTGTATCAAGGGCCACGGTGTCACGGCTTGCAAGTAACAGGTCCATCCTTTTTGCTCGCCTTCTTGATCCGCTGCCCTCCATACATTCGATTCCGTCCATGATGTTTATATCTGGACTTCTGATATTCATGATGTCGCATATGGATTCAGCAATCCTCGGGTAGTATACGCCCTTTACAGCTGAGATTATGTCAAAAATGTTTAGAAGGCCCAGGCTTACAGTGGTAGAGGGATAGGTCTTCATCTTTGGCATGTTAATAAATACGTCCGCTTTTAAGATAGTC
>JAZFTU010000081.1:0-9238 GCA_036446855.1 Hydrothermarchaeaceae archaeon (SeqCode)
CCTATGATATTCATTTTTGGACTTAGCCGTTGAACAATTTCTTTTTTTGGCTCATCAAACCTGACAAATGCTGTAAGGTCCGCCGAACTCTGCTTTTTATGAGATTCTAAATCAAAACATGTCCTATCGGCTATCCCCACAATTTCAATCCAGCCATATCTTTCAGTGTTAAACTCAGCGTCCCAACAGTCTGCAGCATAATGTGCCATTTCATTTTTTTTGTGCTGTCGGTACCTGATTTTCTCCTCCGAAAGACCAACGTCCTTTAAGAATGTATTTACAAGTGTTAAATGATATGCTAGCAGTTCATGGACAATAATACCTTTTTTTACGGCGTCACCTACTGAAATCCTTGCCTTTGTTCCATCCTGCGGGATTAAATCAAGTTTAGTTCTTTTTACAGAATTAAAGTTTTCACATGTTTTATTACTAGGGTCGACAAAGATTTCAACTTCTGCCTGATTGAATTCTCTAAGTCTTATTAAACCCTGCCTTGGAGATATTTCATTTCTATAGGCCTTTCCCAATTGGACAACACCAAATGGCAGTCTTTTCCTGTAGAACGAGTAAAGCCGGTTAAAAAGCACAAACATGCTTTGGGCGGTTTCAGGCCGCAGATATCCGATCTTTTTTTTTCCGGGTCCGATATGGGTTTTAAACATCAGGTTATAAGTAGAGACACTGCCAAAGTTGCCCCCGCATTTTGAACACTTAACGTTATTCTTATTAAGTACCTCTTCAAGCTCTGCTAATGATAATCCCTCCGTTTTTATATTTGTGGCCTCTGAGATTGCATGGTCAGCCCTATAAACCGAATCACATTTTTTACATTCTAAAATAGGATCTTCAAAACTATTTACATGTCCACTTGCAATAAAGACCTCTTCTGGAGACACAGTAGGAGAGGAAATTTCTAAAAAACCTTCTTTTATGCAGTATAATTCTCTCCAGGTATCTTCCACTTTTTTTTTGAGTGTTGCCCCAAGTGGGCCGTAGTCATAAAATCCGCTAACTCCCCCATAAATCTCGTAACTAGGCCAAATAAATCCCCTCCTTGCGGCAAGTTCCATAATGTTCTTATCCATAGAAAAAGCCTCTTAAGTTAGGCCCCCCTTCATATCAATGCCCTAATCAGGTCTTTGTCCTTCAATATACCAACTATCTTACCTTCAGTGTCAACTATTGGAATTTGTTCCACTTTTGATTTTGCCATCCTCTGGGCACATTTTGAAACGATGGTCTTTTTGGTCGCAGTTACCAGGTTTTTTACCATAAGCTCTTTAATCGGGATTTTGGGAATTTCAAGCTTTTTCTTGGTTATATAAATGACGTTTTTACTGTCCCACCCCCACTTGTCACCTTCAGTTCCTCCCGAGCTTTCAGATTTTTTCGTAGATTCAGTCCTTTGAGCAACCCGTAGAATGTCAACGTCTCCCAACATTCCGACTAACTTTAAATCTGAATTTAAAATAGGAAGAGCTCTTGCTCCTGAAAAACCCATTATTTCAAAGGCTATTCTTGCGGGAGTCTCCTCCCACAGGACGTTTATATCGTGTTTCATATATTTTTCAATTGTATCTTTTGAGTTTATCTGGGAGACCGCCTTCCACACCAGATCGCTAATAGTAACTATTCCCACGAGTTTGTCATCTACTACTGGAAGCCTCCTGAAATCCTTTTTCAAAAAGATTTTAACAACACTTTTTATGTCTGTATCTGGAGTTATGGAGGTTACATTCCTCGTCATCAGCATTGCAAGTTGGGTCTCGTCAGGCCGCCTGGAAAAATCGTTCCTGGTCAAGACGCCAACTATCTCTTGTGATCCACTCTTTACCACCGGCAATCCCGAGACATTTTTCTTAAGCATCAAATCCAGTGCCTCCTGTGCGTCACCAGGCACTTCGGCATACACAATCTCTTTAGTCATCACATCGCTAATTTTCATCATAAACCACCTCGTTCATCCATGGACTACAAGTACAGGGCAGGGAGCTGTACGAACCGCCTTTTCTGCAACGCTCCCTAGTAAAAATCTATCAAGTCCCACTCTTCCAGCGGTGCCCATTACAATCAGGTCAATATTTTTTTCTTCTGCCATTTTTATGATATTTTTATAGGGAGAACCTTCGTTCAAAATCACCTCATTTTCAATCTTGGCATTTTTAGCCATTTTTTCTACTTTTCCAAGGGCCTTTTTTCCTTCTTCTTCAAGAAGGGCCTTCATGTTTTCCCAGATAGCCTCTGTGGGCACTCCAACAAAAGCGGACGTGTCTACGACATAAAGCCCATAAACCTTTGAGCCAGTGTCTTTGGCAAGCCCGATCCCGTGCTTTACGGCAACTTCCGCAATTTCCGACCCATCCGTAGGTATCAAAATTTTTTTATACATATAGACCTTCCTCTAACTGTTCCCCTGATGTCTCCAGCAGTAAATCTGTGTATTATAGCTAATATGGGGTCATATAAATATTTTTTTCTTTTAATAATTACAAAATCTGCGACATTTCCCTCCTCCAGGGAATTTTTTTTAAGCCCCAAAATCTCCCTTCCGTTTATCGTTGCAGCTTTTAGGACACCTTTTGCGGAAAATCCATAATCCTTGCCAAGAGCCCTTGCGACCTTGAAGGTAAACTCAATCTCTTTGAACATATCAGGTGAATTTACCATTACATTGTCTGTCCCAAGACCCACAGTAGTATTTTCTAAAAGATATTTAATTTTTGGGAGTCCAACTCCAAGCATGGCATTTGCCCCGGGACACAATACCACAGGGATGCGGCTTTTTACCACCCTATCCAGACTGTCCGCTCCTGCGTTTGTCAGGTGAACTAGAAAATCTGGCTTAAACTTCATTGCCTCCACTGCATCATCCTTAACCTCACCTGCGTGCACTGCCAGGCGTTTTCCTTTCTTTCTTGTTACAGCACATATCTCCTCAAGCTCTCTTTTGTCGTAGTCACCAGTACTACTTATCCCAATTCCATCGCACCCGTCAAGAACAACACTGATATCGTCTCCGTTTGGTCTTCCGAGAACGATGCCTGCCGGACCGTCCTTTATGTTTGGCTTTATTTTTACCCCTGCTAGTCCTCCTTCCCGAAAATCGCAGAAAGCTGATGTTCCAAGGGCCTTCATTTCTCTAAGAGAAGAACGCATTCCAAGAGGGACTTCTTTTTTCTTTTCACGTAAAATCTGAAATTTTATGCCATCTCTCCCAACCCTCTTTTCAATATGCTCATACGCAGAAATATCCTTTGCCACACTGTCCATCAGGTGAACATGAGCATTGGTAAAGGAGGGAAAAACAATCCCCCTTTTCACATCAATGGCATTTTTGTAAGGACATCTCCCGCTTCCAATCTCCTCTATTTTGCCCTCTTTTATGGAAAGATAGCCTTTCTCTATCTCAAATGCATCACCCACAAGCATAGTAGCATTTTTTATTATCATTATGTATCCAATAAAATTTGACTCACTGGCTAAAAACTTTGCTTAATGTTAAAAATCATAATATAGGGTATGAAAGACCTTGCACTCGAAGTCAAAATCTTCTTAGAAAAGAAGAAGGACATGGTTGAGGGAGAAGAGGACTTAAGGGTAATTGAAAAGCTGCTCGTGCTAAACCCTGGATTTATCAAGTGCCCAAGCTGCCACGGTGAACTTAAAATCCATCACTGGGGAAAGGCCAGAAAACACAATTCCAGAATACCTTTTTTCAAGTGCAGAGACTGTGGGTTTTTAGGGTAGCTCCTATTAAAAAAACTTTTTAATCTAGTGCGATAAATTCTTCTAGCGATAGCTTTGGGAATTTTTAAGAGGATTTTTGGAAAGCCCGAAAAAAAAGAGGTGGCAGCCCCCCTCAGGATGACCCTTGAAGAGGTACATGCCTGGATAGACGAGAATTTGAAGCAGAGTCAAGAGGACCTATCTTCTGAGATGCTGCCAAAGGCCGATGAGATTCTAGAGCTTAAGGAGAGTGCGAGGGGTATTGTAGAAGAGATACGAGATTACAAACCACCCTCAGAGATAAAAAAGCGGATGTTTAAGCCGGTAATTACTGCAAAACCCAAATATGTCAAAGGGATGCTGGACGGACTAAGTACTATTCGCCCCCCGGCAAATGACTCATACGACTCCATTGTCGACTTTAATGCCAAAACAAAAAGGGCGCTAAAACTAATACACAAGGCGCAATTAAACCAGGGCCAAATTTTGGCATCGTTCTTTCAGGAGGGCATGCCCAAGCTGGGCACGGTCTTAAACCGAATCATAGACCTCCAGAAGAATATTGATGAGGCAATTTTGGAAAATGAGAAGGCAGTTGATGAGGCATCAAGCACAAAGGAGATGGCATCCAACCTTAAGCACGCGATTGACTCGCAAAAGCGTTTAAAAGACGAAGAAAAAAAAGCGAAATTAAAATTAAGGGAAACGCGTGAAGCGCAGGAGAAATACGAAAGGGAGAAAAAAAGAATATGCGAAGGCGCAGATTATCAACTCCTTAAGCGCACCGAAACAAAACTTACCAACGTTCAGGAAAAGCTTGCAGCCTTTGAGAGCAGTGGCAGAAACCTTCTAAGTCCCCTTTTGAGGGTTCTTAGAAAGTATTCCCGTGTTGTGAAAGACAAGACCACAAAGAAAGTTACCGAGTCCTTCGTAAAAAGTCCAGAACGCGCATTTTTCGAGGATGCAGATGGCGCTGCCAAATTATCAAAAATCCTAAGTGAAGTCTGTAATATGGCCGAAAGGGGCGAGATTGCCCTCGATAAAAAAGAGCTCGAAAAGGTTGAAAGTGCAATGTCGAACCTGGGCAGTATAAAAAAACAACACGATTCATTGAAAAAAGAAGAAAAGCAACTAAAAGATGAGCTAGAGTCATCCTGTGCAAAGAAAGAAGAGGACAAAACAACCGTTCAAATAAAACAGGCAGAGGAAGATATCGAAAGGCTCAATTCCGAGATTAAAAATGTAAAAGACCGTTCAAAGGAAATTAAAAAAGAAATCAAAAGGATCAAGGGCACTCTGGAAGAGGACATATCCAGTGAAAGAGGAAGGGACATCACGATTGAAATTGAGTAGAATACTTATATTGGCCACACGAATTTTTATACCATGCTAGTACTTGTATGCGGTCTCCCTGCCTCAGGTAAAAGCACTCTTTCAAAAAAAATTGCAAAAAAGCTAAAGACTCCCGTTTTGAGTACAGATGCCATAAGAAAACACCTCTTTGAAAACCCTACATACACGAGCGATGAGAAGGATTTTGTCTACAAGTCCATGTTTCTTGTTGCCGAATATCTGTTGAAAGCAGACCGAAACGTTGTCCTTGACGGTACCTTTTATAAAAGATGCCTCAGGGGCAGGGCATATGATATCACAAAAATAACCGGGATGGGGATGGCTGTTGTTGAGTGCAGGTCTAATGACCGAAGCATAAGGAGGAGGATGGGTAGGCGTGCCGTAGGTAAGGACGGGCTATCTGACGCTGATTATGAAGTCTACAAAAAGATAAAGAAAGATTTTGAGCCTATAAAGAGAGACCATCTCGTTCTGGACACAGACAGGCCCAAGCAAAAAAATCTGGATGAAACGCTGAGATACCTAAATTTACTCTGATTTTTTTAAGGAAAGATTTTTAATATATTCTTTCCCAAATTTGTAGAAGGTTCCAAAAATGTCCAGAGTTGAGATATACGATACCACTCTTCGAGATGGTGCCCAGATGGAGCACATATCGTTCTCTGTGAAAGACAAACTTAGCATCACAGAAAGATTAGATGAACTTGTGCATTATATCGAGGGGGGCTGGCCCGGTTCGAATCCCCGTGATGTCGAATTTTTCAAAAAGGCAAAAAAATTAAAATTAAAAAATGCAAAACTCGTCCCGTTCGGAAGCACCCGGAGGGCAAAAAAAAGGCCAGAAGACGATAACAATCTCAAGGCTGTGCTGGACGTTGGCACTGAGACGGTCTGCATATTCGGGAAAACCTGGGACCTGCATGTAAAAGACGCCCTCAAGGTCAGTTCCGAAGAGAATCTTTCCATGATAAAAGATTCTGTCGAGCACCTGAAGTCAAAAGACCGCAAGGTAATTTATGATGCCGAGCACTTTTTCGATGCCTACAAGTCAAATCAAGATTATGCCATGGAGACTTTGGAATTGGCACAGGAGGCAGGTGCAGATTGCATTGTGCTTTGCGATACGAACGGCGGGACGCTCCCTTCAGAAATTCACATGACGGTAGAGTCGGTCAACCGGAAGATGAATGTTCCATTAGGCATCCATGCTCACAACGACGCAGGAGTTGCAGTGGCAAATTCCATAATCGCTTTAAAGAGGGGGGCTGTGCAGGTCCATGGAACCATTAACGGCTTTGGAGAACGGTGCGGAAACGCAAACCTGTGCTCTCTAATACCAAACATAAAACTAAAACTTGGACTTGATTGTGTAACTTCTGAGCAGCTCAAAAAACTGACAGAAATATCCAGGTTCGTTAGCGAGATTGCCAACATCAGCCCCCTACATAATATGCCATATGTCGGAAGAAGCGCCTTCGCACACAAAGGTGGCATACATGTAGACGCTGTAATAAAAAAACCAGAGACATATGAGCACACAAATCCTGAGTTAGTAGGAAACGTTAGACGGATCCTGGTCTCAGAGCTCGCCGGCAAAAGCACAATTCTCCTAAAGGCAGAAGAATACGGCATTGAACTGAAAAAAGACACACCTCAAACCAAAAAAATTCTTGAAAAGTTAAAGCAAATGGAAAGCGAGGGATACCAGTTTGAAGCGGCAGGGGCGAGTTTTGAGCTCCTGGTTAAGAAGACCATGGGAATTTACAAGAGCTTTTTTACCCTTGAGGGTTTTAGGGTCACCGTCGATGCTAGAGACGATGAGTTAATTGCAGAGGCTACGGTAAAGGTCAAAGTAGGAAGGAAATATGAACACACGGCAGCCGAGGGTGATGGCCCTGTAAATGCCCTTGATAATGCACTAAGAAAGGCACTGGAAAAATTTTATCCGGTTCTTTGCGAGGTCCACTTAACAGACTACAAAGTCAGGGTACTGGATGAGAAAAGCGGGACAGGGGCTAAAGTTCGGGTATTGATACAATCAAGCGATAATCGGGCATCATGGGAAACTGTAGGAGTATCAGAAAATATTATTGAGGCCAGCCTTATTGCACTTGCAGACAGCATTGACTACAAATTGTTAAAAGAGTCCGAAACATAATTATAGTTAATTTGATTCAGTGGTTTAAAAAATGAAAGGTGCACATGCAATAGTAAAGGCCCTTGAAAAAGAAGGCGTTGAGGTCATATTCGGCATCCCCGGAGGAGTTTCCATACCTCTTTATGATGTACTGTATGACTCAGAAATTAGACATATCCTAGTAAGACATGAACAGGCTGCGGCCCACGCTGCTGAGGGTTACGCAAGAGTCAGCGGGAAGGTTGGGGTCTGCTCTGCAACATCTGGCCCGGGTGCCACAAACCTGACCACAGGCATAGTAAATGCCTACATGGACTCATCTCCGATAGTGGCACTTACAGGACAGGTGGCAACACCCTTGCTCGGGAAGGATTCCTTTCAGGAGACTGACCCTGTCGGAATCACGATGCCTGCAACCAAGCACAACTTCCAGTTAAGCACGGCTGAAGAAATACCGGAGGTCATAAGAAAGGCCTTCTTGATAGCGAGCACCGGAAGACCCGGACCCGTTCTGATAGACATGCCAAAGGATATCCTGGAAAAAGAGGGGAAGTTCAAGTTTCCAAAAACCGTCTATTTACCTGGATACAAACCAACAGTGGAGGGGAATCCCAAACAGATAAAAAAAGCAATTGAAATGCTCCTTAAAGCCGAAAGGCCTTTGATGCTTGTTGGAGGGGGCGTAATAATTGCTAAAGCAGACCGCGAGCTTCTAAAGCTTGCAGAGACCCTTATGACGCCAGTTGCAACGTCCCTTATGGGAAAGGGCGCATTTCCAGAGTCGCATCCGCTTTCACTTGGGGTTATAGGGATGCACGGCCGAAAGGCAGGAAACTACGCAATTAATGACGCTGACGTTATTTTGGCAATCGGCTGCAGGTTCTCAGATAGGACCACGGCAATGGTCAGCTGCTTTGCACCAGAGGCACGGATAATTCATGCAGACATCGACCCGGCAGAAATAGGCAAGAACGTTCGTGTAGACCTTCCTATAGTTGGAGACGCAAAAAATGTTCTGAGCAGAATGCTAAAGCTCTTAAAAACCAAACTTAAGAAGGGCAAAGAAAGTGAGTGGACAAGAAAGATAGCAAGGTACAAAAAGGAATTTTCACCCAAGATGAATTATAACAACGTTCCTATAAAGCCGCAAAAGATAATAAAGGAGATAATGAACGTCCTCACCGCAGACGATATAGTCGTAACAGAAGTAGGGCAGTGTCAGATGTGGGCGATGCACTATCTTGAAAGGACAAAGCCCCGGACATTTATATCCTCCGGCGGCCTCGGAACGATGGGTTTTGGATTCCCTGCGGCAATGGGCGCAAAAGTGGCAAAACCAGAAAACAATGTAATAGACATAGCGGGCGATGGAAGCTTTCTTATGAATTCACAGGAACTTGCCACGGTCGTCGTAGAGGACATACCAGTTGTTGCCGCAGTATTCAATAACCGTTATCTCGGCATGGTCCGGCAGTGGCAGGAGCTTTTCTATGACCGGAGGTACTCGGCAGTCGATTTGGGAAACTCACCTGACTTTGTTAAACTTGCTGAAGCATATGGAGCAGAAGGCATCAGAGTAGAAAAGCCAAAAGACATAGCACCTGCGGTAAAAGAGGCGTTCACCTCAGGAAAACCGACAGTAATTGACTTTATGATCAACCACGAGGAGAACATATTTCCGATGGTCCCACCAGGGAAATGCCTAAAAGACATTATTGAGTGAAGATAGATGAACACAGAAGACATCCACGTTTTGGTCGCACTTGTAGAAGACAGACCCGGAGTCATGCAGAGGGTATCAGGCCTCTTTAGAAAGAGGAATTTTAACATAGACAGCATAACAGTGGGCCACTCTGAAAAAGAAGGAATATCAAGAATTACGCTTATGGTCAGAGGCGATGAGAGGATTATTGAGCAGGTTAAAAAGCACAAGAGCCACGATCTGGAAGAATTGCTGAAGATCGTTAAGGAGGCTGGGGATGTAAAGATCTTTGTCTGCACATTGGCGGCGGGGATCTGGGG
>JAZFTU010000082.1:0-4302 GCA_036446855.1 Hydrothermarchaeaceae archaeon (SeqCode)
AAGTAAGAGTGCAACACCAAAGGGCCTAACTCCCCCGTGCTGGGTATAAAGCTGTTTGAAGTCACATATCTTTTTTGTAAGTATTCCCATATCAATTGGCTCATTGTATGTCACTCTGTTGAGCTGACATTCAATTCTGCACCTGTCAATGAGCACTCTTGCATCTGCAACTAGCCCGGAGGTTACTGCCCCTATGTTGTCATCTATCTGAAAAATTTTTTCAATAGAGGCTCCCTCAACCAGCCTGCTTGTTATCCTTTTATCCACTGCCAAAATAATGCCATCTTTATATTTTATACCAAGAGACGTGGTTCCCCTCTTTACGGCCTCTCTTGCATACTCTACCTGAAACAGCCTGCCGTCAGGGCTGAAAACGGTGATAGCCCGGTCATAACCCATACTAGGTACTGGTTGCATCTTCTTTTCCTCCTAAGTTATCTTTCGTTCTTAAATCATTCTTCATAAGTCCGACGTATCTCATCTTCATGTCCTTTAACCTCAACAATAATTCTCTGTCTTTGGGGAGCGCGTCAATACAGTCTCCATAACTCCTAACAATTTTTAGATTCATCAGACTATCATCCCTTTTTCCTTCTATAATCGGCGGCCCCTTATTTAAAAACTTTCTTTTGAGCGCTTTTATTGTGCCAGATACTCCTTTTGTATAAACATGTACCTTTTTTCCATTGATTTCACCAATAAATACCAGCGTTCCAATTATTTTCCAAGAGTCTTTATTTCTACAGACCAAAAACCCTTCACGGGTGCCATTGTCGTAGTCAAGTACACGAAGGCCAAGGGAGCCTGCCGAAACTTCCCCGAGGAGGGAAAGGGCCCGGTTCCAAACCGCTCTTATTATCTCTTCTTTTGATACTGGCTCGTCACATTCAACCTTAAACGCTACGTACCTCTTTTTTTCCCGAAGCGTTGGGGGGAGACTTTTCATAAAGTTTCACCAAAATTCTCTTCAATGATGCTTCTCGGGATGGTCTCCATGGAAGATTCAACTTCAGATGCGTCAAATCCGAGAAGCCTTAGCATCTGCGATGCTCCAACGCCACTTCTGAGCTCAAACCGGGACTTAGCACCAGTTGTCACAACGATGTCAAAACCATACTTTCTGGAGAGCATAAGATATCTTTTAACATTTTTTATCGCATTTATTCTAGGGCCTCCGATGGATGATGTCAATGTGCTGATGTTCACCTCAATAGAAACATTGTTTTCCTCTGCCTGTCTTGCTACAAATGGGTCCACACCAGAGTCTTTTCTGCCCTTTCCGGGGTGTGCAAGTATGTCGACCCTTTTGTCGCTTGCCGCGAGCCTGTTCACATGCTCATCCCCCCCGTGGACTACTACGTAGTCGTATCCATTTGATTTGGCAAGGCCCCTTTTAAGTTCATTTTTGTTTTTTGCAAAAATCTCAATGCCGCAGGGATTTTCCCTTTTCCTGCATTCAGAATTACCATCACAGAGCCCAATTTCTACCCCCAGGTTTTTCGCATGATACAGCATGCGCTCTTGAGTGTCAACGCCAAAAGAAAGTATCGAGTGCGTATGAAGGTCCAAAAATTTCATTTTTGAAAGCTATTCTTCTGTTTATTTTAATCCCATAAAATAAAAAAGAAAGTGTTAATTATGCTCTGACCTGTGGATAAACTTTTTCATTTACCCAGGCCCTTATTTGCCCTGATGCTGGGCCTGATTTTTTCGGCGCCTTTACCCTTCTTTCTTAGCCCCCTTGACCTTTTTCCCGCTGACGTAAGGCCCCTAAAAACCCTGCTTTTATGTTGCTTTTTTGTTATCCAGGATAGGTTTTTGTCTTTTTTAATTCCTGGATGATCGGGGTCTACTAAAATCACCTCAAAGTACTTGTACCTCCCATCTTCTCCTATCCAATATGAATTTAAGACCTCAAGGTTTGGATATTTGCGCTGCACACGCTCTTCTGCTATCCATTTGATACTCTTTTTAGGCGTGTACTTTTTTATTCCCCTCTTGCTTGGTTTTCTCCCCACATTTAGCCTCTCTTTTCTCCTCCCGCCTCTCCTTACCTTTACCCTTGCAACTATTATGCCCTGTTTTGCCTTGTAACCCAGATTTCTTGCCCGATCTATCCTCAGTGGTGCATCAACCCTCACAATGCTTTGGTCCTTCCTCCACAGTGGGACTCGCATTTTTGACAATTCACCCACATATGAATCCTTGGGCCTCGCCCATGCCTTGCTGATATGCTTGTACATACAATCCTCTCTTTCAAAAAAAGAACTTGTGTCGTATATATACTTTTTTTATATTTCTACAAATTTCACCCTTTCTATCCCATCAACACTTGTAATATCCTCTAGGGCCTCTTTTGAGATTTTGTTATCAATCGTAAGTACCATGAGCTGGATTTCGCCGACCTGTTTTCGGCCCACCTGCATGGAACCAATGTTTATATCATGCTCTCCAAGAGACGTTGCGATTTTGCCAATCATCCCGGGGCGGTCTTTATGCTTTACTATGAGTATCTTACCTCTGGGAATAAGGTCAATGGCATACCCTTCAATGCTCACTATCCTTGCTTCCCCCCCTAAAATTGTCCCCTCTACCTCTATGTCTTCATTACTTGTCTTTGCTCTCAAAACCATTAAATTTTGGAATTTTTCAGAGTCTTCCCTTTTCCCTTCTGTAAGTCCAATGCCCCGGTTTTTTGCAACTGTTGGTGCATTTATGAGCGTTATTCCTTCAGTAAGAATCGGGGAAAGCAGCCCCTTTAGGATTGAGTTTGTAAGTATTCCAAGGTCGGTAATCTCAAGAAGCTTTCCACAGTAAGTTATGGATATATCGCTCATCCTGCCGCTTAGAATCTGTGATGTGAATCTTCCGATGGTTTCTACTAGAGGAAGAAACTCTTTTACCTCTTCTATGACTTCAGAGGAAAAAACAGGCATATTCACTGAATACTTGGGTGGCTCATTTTTCAATACCTTTATGACCTCTTCGCAGGCTATAAGCGATGCAAATCTCTGTGCCTCTTCAGTAGACGCCCCAAGATGGGGAGTTGCAATAAACTTTGGATTTTCCAGGAGGGGACTTTCCAAAGGGGGCTCATTTTCAAACACGTCTAGTGCGGCCCCACCGATTTTTCCAGATTCAAGGCCTTCCAGGAGGGCATTTTCGTCAATAATTCCTCCCCTTGCGCAATTTACAATGCGAACGCCATCTTTCATTTTTAAAATCGCATTTTTTCCTATGATGTGTCTGGTATCCTCTGTGAGTGGGACATGGAGGGTAATAAAGTCAGATTCTGAAAACAATGTGTCTAAATTCACAACCTCGATTCCAAATTTTTTGATGGCCTTCTCTGAGATATAGGGGTCATAGGCGATTATTTCCATCTCAAATGCCTTGGCCTTTTTTGCAACCTCATTTCCGATTCGTCCAACGCCAATTATCCCGAGGGTCTTTCCGCGAAGCTCAACACCCACGAATCGTTTTTTCTCCCATTTTTTGCTTTTAAGAGAGCGGTCAGCAAACGGGATTTTTCTTGCAAGAGAGAGCATAAGGCCGATGGTATGCTCTGCAACAGTAATTGAGGAGGCTGTTGGTGAATTTACTACAACTATGCCCTTTTTTGTCGCAGCGTCTAAATCAATGTTATCCACCCCTACACCGGCCCTCCCAATAGCTTTAAGTTTTTCTCCAGCTTTAATAACCTCAGAAGTAACTTTAGTTGCACTTCGGACTAAAAGGGCGTCTTTATCTTTTATCCGGTCTATTAATTCGTCCTTTTCCAGGTCCGTTGCAACCTCTACTTCGGCTGCACTCTCTAGAAGTTCAATTCCTGCCTTGTGCAATTGGTCTGAGACTAAAACCTTCATGATTTCTTCAATATTTTAATGATGTCTCCATTTTCCAGCTCTTTATCGCTTTTTATCTTTCTTTTAGTTTTGGCATCTATAGCCCCAATAAATCTTTCGCCTATCTCTGTGTGAATCTTATAGGCAAGGTCGCGCGCAGTTGAGCCCTTGTCCATTATATACGCATCCGGAAGGACGTTTCCATCTTTGTCTGTATATTTGTTTTCGTCCTCTACCGGATAGACCACAATTTTCTCAAGGACTTTAAATAAAGCCTCGTTTATACAGTCCTGCACGCCAGTCTGACCAAATCTTTCAAAAACATTTTTGCCAATAATTCCCAGCGCCTTTTTTTCTTTATCTGACATCTTTTTTTCATCCAGTATCTCATAGTTCGAATCACCCGGGAGATATTGTATGGCCTCATTTTCTGCCATCTTTTTAAACACATATTCTG
>JAZFTU010000083.1:0-6142 GCA_036446855.1 Hydrothermarchaeaceae archaeon (SeqCode)
TCATTTTTGATTTCTTCGATTGTTTCAACAGAGGAAAGATTTACATTTTCTGTTTTAGGACTTTTATTTTCAGATACGCAGCCTGTTGCGAGCAGGGTTCCAAGAACGATTAGTACTAGAACCAATGAAAAATTTAATTTATTGTGCTTTTTTTCCTTTTTAAAAGTCATATTAAAGCTCCTCAATCAAAAGACGGCTTATCAGTGATTCCCTTTTAGCGTCTATCCTCTTCTTTAAAATATCTTTCTTTAGACGTTCTGCTGAATGGTCATCATGTGTAAACTCAAAAGGGTACTCAACTTCCCATAGCACAAGATTTTCTGGAGGAAGCGGCGAAATCTTGCTTTCCACTTGCGGGTCTAGCAGCCTTTCGATATCATCTAACTCCAGCTTTCCCTCTCCTGCCATCTTTACAGCGCCCATAAGTCTCCGTATCATCTGCCACAAAAAACTCTCGCCAATAACTGTAAAAACAAAAAATCCTTCCACCTTTTTTACATTGATACTTTTTATGGTCCTTACGGGATTTCGCCCGTCTAAAATAGAGAAATTGTGAAAGCTTAATGTACCCTTAAATATTCCCGCAGCCTTTTTTATCCTGCTGAAAGAGTACCCATCGTCGAAAAGGAAATATTTGTATGTCTTTCCAAGCGCATCATGCCTCGGATTGAAATCGTCATCGACTTTTTTTGCTGCCAAAACTCGGATATCTTTAGGAAGTTTGCTGTTTATTGCCCCCAGAATCACTTTGATGTCACTTGAGACGGCATACACATTCCCAAGTGAAGAAACTCCCCTATCCGTGCGACAGGCCCCTTTAAAATCCTTTAAATTGATTTTGAGTTTTTTTATTGAACTTAAAAGCTCACCTTCCACGGTGCGTTTATCGGGCTGACGCTGGGAGCCAAAAAAATTCTTTCCGTCGTAGAAAACCTTAAGGGCATGTCTCACTATAATCCCTTAGCCCATCGTTTGAAATCTCAAACTTTGTTTTTACACCCTCGGGTATCGACCTGTGGCGGATGAGAAATGCCTCCCTTACCCCTTTGTTATTGATTCGAAGCTCGATAATTGCCTTGCTCCAGTATTTTAGTATATTACCTCCAATTGGTTCAGCGCTTCCATCGGATTGTGAAGCATAGACCTGGTTAGTAACTATTATTGCGATGTTGTGCCTTCTTCCAAGTTCACTTAATTTTGCAAGTTGTTTACTCATTAACCTGTTGAGGTTCTGAATCTTATCTTCCTCGGTCCCTATCCTGTAAAGGCTCACAGCACTATCGAGAACGATGAGACCAAATTTATCATTTATTAAACCTGTGAGATTTTCTATGATTTTATCCTGGTCTCCAAAATTCATCGGGCCAAAAAAAAGCGTGTTTTCAATGAACCTGTCAAACTCTCCCTGGGCTATCTGTCTCATTCTATCTACAGAATGGCCACCTTCAGTGTCGATTATTATTACTTTTTTATTGCTTTTTATGCAACTTAACGCAATCTGCAAACAGATGTTTGTCTTTCCACTGGCAGGGGGGCCGTAAAACTGAGTTATGACCTTTGTTTCAACGCCGCCGCCTAATAGTTTATCTATACCGCACCCAACCGGGATTTTCTTATTATCCAAATTAGATAAGAAGGGTTTTAATTTTTCCATTTAAGCTTCACCCAAAAAATCAGAAAGGGATACCTGCTTAACTCTCTCATTGTCGAATACTGAAGATATGCTCATCTCAAGGATTTTTGTCCTCTGTTTTAAATAGTCGTCAAGGTCATACTGGGCTATTAAATTTTTAGTAACCTGCAAATATTTTTCAACAGAGCCTTTTGAAACTGTAAGGACGAGTTTCCCGCCATCACATTTATTGCACTTTCCACTTAGAGGCACCCTTTTATACTTTGCATTGCAGCTAACGCAGCGAACGGTCTGTTTTGAAAATGCGCGAAGATTTCCTGTAATGTCTGGCAAAAAGTGGCTTTCGATAATCCGTCTTGCTACGTCTCTTTCGTCTACTGCTCTGATTTTTCCTGCAAGGGCCAGTTGATGCTGGACCTTCTCAAGCATGGTCCCTAGTGTCTTGTAAGAACTTTTATTTGGTCCAGCTGAAATGTCAGTAGTGTCGTGAGTGAAGCTTAAACCAAAATACTGCTCAGGTTTTCCTATCCTATCACTGACCCTCTCTATCTTCCCAATAAAGTCCTGTGGCTTCGAATACGCATAGGTAGCCTCATAAAATTCAAGGGGATAGCTTTCGACTACATCTATGTTGTGCGCCTCGTCATCAATTTCACGGGGGTCTAGTTTTAATGTCAGGACTAGCGGCGCATCCATCTTTCCCCCTCTATTAGCTGGAAGATACGTCTTTGAAAAATTTAATAGAGCGTCCATGAGCAATATCACGGCGTCTTCGTCGCCGTCGCAATTCCGTCTCTTTGCGGCATGAAAGTATGGATGAGAATATCCAACGCATGCCCTCGTAAATCCTATGATTCTCCCAAGCATAGCAGCAGAGGTATGGGGAGCAAGGCCTATTATTAAGTGCCCAACTAAATCGTTCCTGGTTTCAGCATTGTAGAAGGATGAAAGTCCATAAAACTTTATTAAAAGGTCGTCTATAAATTTTGTGGTGTTTAAAAGATAATTTGCACCCCTTTCTGATAAGAGGATGTCCTGACACTTGAGTTCTACTAGCTGATCATCCTTTTTGAGAGGATTTCCAGAAAAATCCCGATCATAACCAAGTTCTATAAGTCTCTCAACAGAGACGCCAATTTCAACAGGCCTAAAATGTGTAAGTGGTACGTCAGTTGCGTCAAACCTTACTGTTCCATCTTTAAAGACGTAGACCCCATGTCTTGAACGAAGTATTCCCTTTTCGATAGGCTCTGGCATCTTAAAGGCTGAACTCATGCCGATTATCCCTTTTAAATCACCTACTGGGTTTCCAACGCTTTCGATTGCCGTTTTAAATAGCTTTTTAATCTCAATCTCCCTTTCCTCGTAGAACCCCACCCTTCCCCCACATCGGCAAAAATCCTCATTTGATGGCCTTCCACAGGATGCACATAGCTTTCGAAGCAGGGTAGACTCTTTGCACCTTTGACAGGTGGCCAGGTGCGTCACCTCTTTACACTTTGGGCACTCTCTCCTCACTATCTCAATTTTGATTGTTTCGTTTTTTGCTGCCTTTTTTATATCTCGCGTTCTGCCGCCGTGTTGTCCAATGGGAAACAGTGTATTTACTGGGGGCTTCATCTTGCGTTCCTTTGCCTTCTCGGGCCTTCCCATCCTGGCTCCGATGTAAGTAGGAGCCTTTTTCATCACCTTTATCCCAAAACTATTTACGAGTTCCATTGAATCGTGTGCCATTTCGTAATTTTTGATGAAATTAGCAATATTTAAATCTTCAATTCCTAGACAGCGAAGTAGTGGTTTGTATTCTTCTATTATGACACTTTTTCCGCTCACTTTATGAGGTAGACCAATATATTCTAGCACTCTTTTCTCCTCTGAAAGGTCTAAAACAAGAGAGCTTTCAATGAATTTGCCTGTACACATCCAGGAAACAAGTGATTTAAGATCATCTCTTCCCACATCATGATAAAAATACGTATATCTGGGATGAAGAGGGATTTTGAGCTTTTCTGAAATCTCTAATGCCTCCTCCGGTGTGGGCACCTTTTTCTGGTTTAAAAATTTGCTGAATTTCTTTTCTGGGCCGCCTGCATTTTTTAATTCCTGGACCCACCACTCCTCAACGTATCCAGACGGCATGAGTACATGATTGTTTTCAAGAAATTCTCCATAATTTATCAATATGTCGCCTAGAAAGAGTATCTCCTCTGTATTTTCTAACAACCCTTTGTCTTCCTTCTCAACTCTCAAAACGCTGCCATTTTTTGTCTTGACAATCGGACCCTCAATAGAATCACATGGAGTAATAGCAGACCCCTTCCCTGGCCTTTCGGTCTTTATCTGGGTTCCAATTGCTATGAAGTTATCCAATAGCGACATTGTCGCCGGATGTAATGACGTGGATGCAAGGCCAGAATTCCTGCATCTCCCATATCTCAATCTAAGCCCCCCTTTGGCCGATGGATGGGAAAGTACAGGCCTCCCCGCAATAAGGTCTTTTATGAATTTAAAATTGGGTTTTACCTCAAATGTCTCATCTTCGGTTTTTGTTTTTGAAGCTCCTATCTCGCTTAACCATTCCCACCCCCCGAGCTCAAATTTTTTTACATACTTCGATATCTTAGGCGCTTTTTGAAGGACCCCTTCTGCAAGAACAAGCATAGCCCCCCCTCTTACATTGTTTGTCTCTATCCTTTTAAGGTCCCTGTACCCTGAAACCTCCACCCGGTCTGTGGACTCTCCAGTTATTTCAACGGGAATGTTTCGTATAGCAGTTCTTATTTCCTTTGGACTTGGTAAATATTGAAGCCTTGCTGCTTCAGTGTTATAGAGGTCTATCTCCTCTACAAATCTCTCCACTTCCTCGTCAGTCGGTATATACCTGCCGATACCAACTGTTCTTCTGATATAATCACCCGTTAAAACAGCAAGCGCCTGCGCAGACCCACCGGCAGACCTGATGGGACCGGCGAAATATATGGCAAGATATTTTCCGCCGCCCGGGTTATTTTTGACTTTCGTCCTAACTATGCCTTCAAGTGGTGCTGCTACTATACCCTCGGTTAAAATCGCAAGAGACGTTCTTAGCGCCTGCTCGAATGATTTTTCTACATCTGAAAATGTCCCAAATTTTTCATCAACAATGTCCTTTGCTATCCTGATTGCGGCCTCTTCCTTTGAGTGGTCTTTTGTAAGAGTTCTAATACTTTCTGAAATGCCTCTTGGGCCCACTAGCCCCTCAACTCGCTCGGCAAGGTCCATCGCGAGAGGTATTTCAGGCTCAAGTTCTGGATCTTTCCCTTTTTTTCTTGCCTCTGATGCGAGCTCATATGCCCTCATTACTTCTTCTTCCAGCCTCTTAAAATACATGTTACAGAAACCTCATAATTGTCGTCCTATTATCGTGCAACTCTATAATAGGGACCCTGCCTGGAGTTGGTACCATATTCAGCTTTCTTTGGAAGGCTGTCTGTGCCTGAAATGTTCCTGAGTTTATTACATTTACTCCTCTGTAAGTGGCCACCCCGATGTGGTGGGCATGGCCGACATGAAATATATCCGGGGGCTCTTCTATGACCATATAATCTATATTCTCAGGAGAAAGTGGAACTTTTCCACCATACATCGGAACGAGATGCCTTTTTTTAAGAAGCTCTATCATCGCCTTTTCAGGAGTTGAATATGAGTGGTTTGGAATGGTTGAAATTATATCGTCAAGGCTTCTTCCATGGTAAGTAAGTACGTCCACGCCGTGCAAGTTGACGTGACAGGGGTTTCCTGCAATATGAATACGTGGTTCGTCATAAAGTTCAGGTGCGAATTCCTCTCCAATTGAAAGCTGGGGTTCTGCCTGCCTTACCGCGTCGTGGTTTCCAGGTATAACAATAATTTCGATGTGCCCTGGAATCTCCCGTAGATATTCAGAGACCTTCGCATACTGGAGGGTTATGTCTTTTATCTTAAGCTCGTTTTCTTGTCCAGGATATATGCCCACCCCATCTATCAAATCTCCACCGATGATTAGATATTTTATCTTCCCTGCAAGCTGTCTTTGTTTGATACTCCCTATCTCACCCCTCATCCATTTTATGAACTTTTTAAATTCGTCCTCTAGGAAGTTTTTGCTCCCGATGTGCAGATCGGATATCATTGCTAAAGCAACGTCTGCCTCACTCTTTTTTGTCTCTTTTCTGCATGGTAAATCTGGAAAGTGTATTTCTTCCGCAATTAAAATGTCCTTCCATTTCTTCCCAATAATTCCCAAGACTTCATCGTTCACTATAGTTCTGGATAGCTCTATTTGTTCAGGGTCTTTATTGCTGATTAAGATGGGAATTGTTCCAGTAGTGTCCTCGACTTCCAGTATTACATGGCCTTTTTTGGTTTTCCTGATGTCAGAAACCATCCCAATTATTCTGATTTCGCCTGAAAAAGAAGAACTCTTTGCGCTCTCAATTGATACTGCATCCCTTATAGCCTCCCTTTCCTTTAGTATATTTGAAAGTTTCT
>JAZFTU010000084.1:0-3790 GCA_036446855.1 Hydrothermarchaeaceae archaeon (SeqCode)
CAATATGTCGACGTTTCTGTAGTGGATAAGCACACTTACCGGTTCGAGAGGCAGACTGTTGACCCCGAATTCCTTTATACGGTTACAGACCTGTGGGTTTATCCAAAGCACATCGCAAAACAATACGAGGGCGACCCTGACGCCTTCATGAAGGCAGAGGAGCTTAACAACCTGGAATATACGGGAAACCTCGGCCCTTACAGGTTTGTGGAATGGATAAGAAATGACAAGTTTGTAGTTGAACGGAACCCCGATTACTATTTAGGGAGGGAGACCGGGGCTCCATTCTTCGAAAGGTACATAATAAAAGTCTTTGGAACGCCAGCGGCAAGGCATGCGGCCCTTGAGGCAGGGGATATTACGTCCACTGAAATTGATCCCCTCCTTGTTAAAAAATTCATGGACATTTCCAGGATTTCCGTATACACCAACCCCACAAGCGGGTACACCGCACTCCTCTGGAACCTTAGGAAAAACGGCTGGGATGGCTTTAAAAATCGAGATGTGAGGGAGGCATTTTCTATGAGCATAGGAAAGGAGGTGCTGATACGGTCCATATACCTCGGATTTGCGGACCCCGCTTTCAGCTTTATCCCGCGTCCGTCTCCCTGGTTTGTTGGAGAGGGTCTAAAACAGTATGGCGTAGGGCAGCTATACAATAAAGAAAATGCCATCAAAAAACTGAAAGGTGCAGGTTATCTTCTGGATGACGGCGTGCTGCTCGATGAAAAGGGTAAGCCTCTTAAACTTTCAATGATCACGAACTCCGGAAATAAGGTTCGAGAGTCCATAGCATTCCTGGTAAAACAGGAGCTATCGGATATCGGAATAGAGGTAGAACTTCGGTTCCTGCCATGGCCTACGATGTTAAACCAGTACTTGAAAAACAGGTCTCCTGCTTCTGATAAAAATGCAGAATTCAATGGCGGCCCAAATGCCGTGAGCGAAAAGGCGTGGGACATGTGCATCCTGGGGTTCGGTACGGATGTAAATGCCCCGTCAGGAAGCTCGACATTTTTTACATCCGACGGCGGACTCAACATGTTCGGCTATTCAAACCCTATGGTGGACGAGCTCTTTAGGAAGATTAAGTCCAGGGATGCTTTAAACGAAGAGGTAAGAAAGGGAATATACGGTGAGCTATCCAAGCTTATGTCTGAAGACCTCCCAGTGAATTTTTTGGCATATCCGCACTCAAACTCTGGCTTTCAAGAGGAGGTCAAAGGAATCGAGCCCGGCATCAGCATGGGACATAATTACCACCTGTGGTGGTTTGGAGAATAATTCTTTACGGTGAATAAAATGGCAAAAAAAAGGGCCTCAATGATAGAATACATCCTAATGAGGCTTTTCTATACAACTATCATCGGCTGGGGAGTCCTAACAATAACTTTCGTTCTTCTGAGGCTTGGCCCTTCGTCGCCTGCGGATAAATATCTTGCAAACATCGCAGCCTCCGGAAGTTCTGTGGATGTCACTATGGTGCAGTCCGCGATAGATGCGAGGTATGGACTTGATATGCCCCTGCACCAGCAGTATTTTGACTATATCTTTAGCCTTCTTCAAGGAGACCTGGGATGGTCCTTCAGCACATCGATGCCTGTAATAGAACTCTTAAAAACGCACTGGATATATTCTTTTCAGCTCGTCTTCTTAAGCACGCTCTTTGCTGTAACCGTGGGCACCGCTATTGGGTTATACTCTGCCGTAAGGCAGTACACAAGAGCGGACTACGCCTCAACTATTTTCTCATTCATAGGCATTTCAATCCCAAATTTCTGGCTGGGTATAATGCTCATCATGATTTTTTCTGTAAAGCTTGGGATGTTTAAGAGCTATTATGACACATCGCTTCCCCTATTCAGCCTCTCCAATCTCAAGGCCCTGGTTCTCCCGGTTATCACACTGGGCACGGGGATGCTTGCAGGATATAGCAGATACGTACGTTCCGTAACAATCGACAACCTAAAAAAGGACTTTGTTAGAACAGCAAGGGCAAAAGGGCTCAGTGAAAGGACGGTGATACTCAAGCACGTGTTTCGCAATGCCATGCTTCCGATAATAACAATAATCATGTTCGACCTGAGCGGCATAGTCTTCGGGGGGGCATACCTTACCGAAATTGTGTTCGGAATACCCGGTCTTGGAAGGATCTCTTTCAACGCCGTCTTTGCAGACGACTATGCAGTAGTAGTTGCAATAACCCTAATTGGGGCGATGGTCACGCTCATCTTTAACCTGCTTACAGATATTGCCTACACGCTTTTGGACCCCAGGGTGAAGTACATATGACGGGATATTTGAAATGAAGCCGATTTTTCAACACAAAAATAAAGTCTTTGCATTGATAATGGCCGTATTGATAGCTGTCGTTGCAATCGACCGACTTCTGATTGATGAGGAGATTTTTTCTGCACTGGGTTATTTTTATGTAATTTTTTTAGCCGTAGTAATATTTCAGGTGGCAATTCCCCTTTATTCACACCGAAGGCTGACAATGTACTACTGGGAACGCACAAGGAAAAACAGGCTCTCTGTGTTTGGGCTATCGTTTATTGTATTTCTGGTGCTGCTGGCAACTCTGGGCCCGATTTTCACTCTGGGCCCAAACGAGGTGAACTTCGATGAAAAAAATCTGCCCCCGCTGGGCTTTACTATGACCCAATCTGTCTATGACCGAGGGACCGGGACCTTTACGAGCGAGGAAACGCCAGGCACCTGGAAGCACCCACTTGGCACGGATGACATGGGTAGAGACATCCTTGCCATGATAGTTTCGGGCGCGGGGGTGTCGCTACAGGTTGGTCTGATAGCGACGCTCATCGCTCTTGTTATAGGCACGATTATAGGGGTTTCCTCTGCATATTTTGGGGGCATGGTAGACAACGTTCTCATGCGATTTACAGATATCGTGATGACCTTCCCATTCTTCCTGCTTTTGGTCTTCATTGTCTTTATTTTCGGGGCAAGCCTCCCCCTTATTATTTTGATAATAGGCCTTACCAGCTGGACGGGAACAGCACGACTTGTGAGGAGCGAGGCGCTGTCCCTCCGGACGAGGGATTTCGTGCTCGCAAGCAGGGCTCTAGGGGCAAGCGACTCAAGGATAATATTTCGCCATCTGGTGCCCAACGTGATGAGCCCGCTTATAATAATTGCCACCCTATCGATACCGGGCGTGATACTCGCAGAGGCGGCATTGAGTTTCATTGGCCTCGGGGACCCGACAGTTGCAAGCTGGGGGAGAATTCTAAATTCAGGGCAGAGTAGCCTGGATACTGCGTGGTGGATTGCCGTAGAGCCGGGCATTATGCTCTTTCTTACGGTTCTGTCTTTCAACTTTTTAGGAGACGGCCTTAGGGATGCCTTTGACCCAAGGAGCGATATATAGGAGAGAGAAAGGCTTGAAAATACTCGAAGTAAAGGGATTAAAAACCCATTTTTTTACCAGGCGCGGCGTGGTTAAGGCAGTGGATGGCGCCTCTTTCGATTTAAAGAAGGGGGAGGTGCTCTGCCTCGTTGGCGAAAGCGGGTCAGGAAAGTCTGTTACGGCACTTTCCATACTGGGCCTTGTTGATGCCCCGGGAAGGGTGCTGGCAGGTGAGATAATTCTCGAAGGAAAAAACCTTGCTAAATATACGCCTGAAGAGCTCAGGAGGCTTCGTGGAAAGGTAATATCCATGATATTTCAGGATCCGGCAGAATCCCTAAATCCCGTGCTCACCATAGGCGAGCAGATTACCGAGACTATGCGCCTACATCTGAAAATGCCAGCGCATGAGGCGGAAGA
>JAZFTU010000085.1:0-5576 GCA_036446855.1 Hydrothermarchaeaceae archaeon (SeqCode)
CTCAAAAACCAAAGGCGAATCGGGTGAAAGAATTTTAAAGTCGATGATTCAGCCAATGATCGACAACGGGTTCGTTGAGACTAAATTGGAGATACCTGATAGGAAAACCGAAGTTGAGTTTGGATTTAAACTCGATGAAAATCTCTATGTCCCAATTGACTCAAAATGGGACGGGCCTCCGAGGAAGAACATTGACGACATGAAGAACAAATATATCGGGGCCAAGAATACAGCTCCCTACGGATTGCTCTCAGTTCCTGACAAAAATTTCGAAGATTACGAGAAAAACCTCACATACGGTCGAGAGAGGGGCGTTTTCATTGTCAGAGACTCAATGGTTTTCCCAACACTTGGGATAATCAAAATGTTTTACGACAAATACAAGGCCAGCACAAAGGTGGAAGACCTCTATAAAACTCTGCAGAAGTGGGAGGTCTATAATAAGGATATTATAAAACACTTCGAAGCTACGGAACAGAAGATGAACAACCTGAGAAAAGCGATTTATAAATAGGTTTGATTGTTAATCTATACTACCGACTTTAAATCCAGAAAATTCTGGAGCTTTTTAATCACCCTTTCGTTTTTGCAAGCTCTCTTACGAATTTTAATGGCCTGTCGTTATCTTTAAATTTTACCATCAGGTCTGGTATGCCTTCGTCTATCGCAATTTTAAATAGATCGTCTAATTCTTCGTCGCTCAGTCTGTCGAGCATATCTCTTAGCGCCAAGTGTACCTGAAGCTCGGCCCCAAGCTCATCCTTCCAGCGGTCTTCATATTCCCTCTTAAAAAACTCCTTTGAAAAATCCTTCGCTCTTACGGCCTTTACTGCGGCCTTCCCTGCTATCCTTGCAGCTATCCCTCCGGTGATTACCCCCCCGCCCGTGCTCGATTTTACCTGTCCTGCGGCATCTCCAACAATCATTATGCGTTCTTTCACTGTCTCCTGTAGATGCCCGATGGGTATTCCGCCGATGTTTACCTCGAGGATGCTTTTACCTATGATTTTCTTTGATGCTATTTTATGAGTGGAGATAAATTTTTTTAATAGAGTTACAGGCGTATGTTTTGAGCCTCTTGAGCCCACCCCCACTTCATACACATCTCCTTTTGGTAGTATCCATGCGTGGAAATTTGGCGCAAACTCCCTTCCAAAGTACATCTCGGCTATATCGTCTTCGACGTCTGCATCCTCCACCTCTATCTGGGCACAGGAGATTATCTTTTTTGAGGAGCTAATGCCGCTTAAGCGGGCAATATTTGAGCGGGCTCCATCTGCACCGATTAAAAGGTGAGATTTGAGTATTTCCTCCCCAAAAAGCCCCTTTGTGGCAACAGATACACAGCTATTGACAGTTATTCCCGTAACTCGCGTACTGAGCTTTAACTTTGCACCAGCTCTCACAGCTTCCCTTGCGAGATGTTTATCAAACACCTTTCTTTCGACAACGTGGGCCCTATCGGCGTCAGAATATGCCAAAAGCTCATTTCCACCAGGGGAATAGAACCTGCCGCCTTTTATTGTGGATGCGATAACCGAGGGGTCGAGTTTTATTCCCAGCTCTTTTATCCCTGATATGCTGAAAAGGCCAGAACATTTGACAGGATACCCTATCTCCTGGTGCTCTTCTATCACGCACACGCTGCATCCCAATGAGGCTATCTCCTTTGAGGCAACAAGGCCTGCCGTTCCTCCTCCTACTATAATGCAGTCAAAGTCCATCTAAATCAAATTTACGTCAATATGTATATAAAACTAGCCAATCACTGTCGTTGAATTTTAATTGCTTAATAGTGATGATTATCTAATTTTCAAACTTTAAAAAGTTTATTTTTCAAAGACATCTAGAAGTCGTTTGCTATTATTTTGAATATTGATTAATATTATTTATATTTTTTAGTAGTTAGGTTAATAAAATATTATCGAAACGTTTTTATATTCGTTATTTTTAATAATCTACTGGAAAGGTAACCGGGAATCTGGGATTCGTCGAACCATTCCCCCAAAATAGATTAGAAAATCAAAATTTGACAAACAAAAACAAATCGAAAGGAACCATTAAGAATATGCATGAAAGGCCATATCAAGGGAAAAATATATATTCAATCACTTACTTAGCTATCATAACTAAGGTGGTTGATGGAGTAAAATATATAACCTTATATTAAATTAAGGGGAGTGTATATTATGGAATCGGAAGAAATAGAGACGCGGTTGGAAAAACAGATTGAGAGACTTGAAAAGCTGAAGCAGGAGATTGGGTCAAGTGTGAATCGCCCTGACTTTCGGGGGTATGATAAAGGCGGAGAACTCCCTTTGGCAGGGGTTGTGGATAGCGAAACAATGGAGAAGTATGTCGAAGAATACGAAAGATTCAGGCATATTATCCAAAGAAAGGGCTTTGGCCTTAACAACAGAAGGTCTGAAATGGAAATCATCGCAAATATTTTAGATATTGCCAGGAAGGGAGTGAAAAAAACAAAAATCCTCTACAAGGCAAATCTGAGCTATGTCCAGCTTAAAAATTATGTTAGCTTCCTGCTTGAAAAGGGCCTATTAAAGAAGGTTGAAAATGAGTACTCCACAACAAAGAAAGGGACATTGTTTCTCATTACCTGGCAAAACACGCTCATGCTTTTAGAGTAAGCAGAATAGACAAACTTTAAAAACAGCAAGTAAAATAGTCGTATTTATGGTAATAGAAATTATCAGGGCCGTTTTTGGTTTTATTTTTGTAATGTTTCTACCGGGTTTTGCACTGACCTCCGCGCTCTGGCCAAGGACAAAAAAAATCGTCTATTCGGAAGTATTAAACATCCTAAAGGAGGAGGGGGCCAGTGAATCAGCAGTCGTTGGAAGGGAGGAGCATGTTGAAGAGATTTCAGAATTTCTTTGTGAAAATTCTATAAAAATAAATAACGATTCGGATCTTTTAGTCATTTCCGGGGAGATGGAAGGAAGAGAAGATGAAATAAAAAGCGAGGGAAAGACTATAATCGATCTTGGCAACAATGTAGATGGTGCAATAAAGGTGGAGGATACAATAGACGGCATTGAGAGGCTGACACTCAGCATTGGACTTAGCATTGCGATTGTGCCGCTTGTTGGAATGGTACTCAATTACACCCCGTTTGGCATCAGATTTTATAGCATTTTTGGGGCGCTTTCCCTTATGATTATCCTGCTTTTTTTCGTGTACTACTTAAGGATTAGACAATGGAATACAAGCAAGTCATTCTCGTAAGGGCAGACCTTGCCATGAGCAGGGGAAAGACTTGCGCGCAAGTGGCTCATGCCTCGCTTTCAAGTGCTGATAAGGCAAGAGAATTCAATAAAGAGGAGTACAAGGAGTGGAAAAGGGAGGGGCAAAAGAAGGTCGTGCTTAAGGTTGCCTCTGAAAAAGAACTTTTCGAGCTTTTTGAGATGGCAAAGGGCCAGAGTATGCCATGCTATATTATAAACGACTCCGGGCTTACTGAGCTTCCCCCGGGAACTACGACCGCGCTCGGGATTGGACCATCGACAGATGGGCTTTTAGATAAAATAACAGGCCATCTTAAGCTTCTGAAATGAAAAATGAAAAGCCCATACATGCTTGATGACCTGCTCGGACTTGAATATTTTATCACTGATACGAAGGGCACCCTCGGAAAATTGAGAAGCACTCCAGAAGACTTTTTTGTGGAGGAATTGCAATTAGAAACAACTATCAATACATCCGGCGATTACACCCATTTCACGCTGGAGAAAAACAATTGGGACACTCTTCGTGCAATCAAAGAAATTGCAAGGCGGCTCAAGGTATCCCACAAAAGGTTTGGATTTGCCGGAACCAAGGATAAACGGGCGGTGACGGGGCAGAAGGTTTCAGTGTGGAAGGTGGGGGAGGACCAATTGAGACAGTTGAAAATCAGGGACATAAGGCTGCATAATTTTAAAAAATCAGATGAGCGCGTATCCCTTGGAGACCTGTATGGCAATCGTTTCAAGATAAATGTCAGGGGGACCGCTGCCGAAAATGCAGAACTTGACAGCCTCCTTAAAAAAACCGTTTCCCAGATGGAGCGCACGGGAATTTTGAACTACTTCGGATATCAGCGCTTTGGCACAATCAGGCCAAACACCCATCTCGTTGGAAAGGAGCTTGTGAAGGGCGACATCAGAGGAGCGGTCCTCGCATACCTGGCAAATCCATGTGAAGGTGAGAGGGAAGACGCCTACAATGCCAGAAGGGACCTAGGTGAGACACTGGATTATCAAAAGGCCTTAAAACTTTTTCCAAAAAGGCTCAATTATGAACGCAGCATGCTAGATGCCCTGTCAAAAAATGAGAACGACTATGCTGGCGCTCTAAGAAGGCTTCCAAAAAAATTAAGGTGGATGCTCTTGCACGCGTATCAGGGTTATCTTTTCAACAGGGTTTTGAGCAGGACGCTTGAGAAAAATATCGAATCTGTGTCAATTCCCCTCTTTGGATGTGAAACCCTTTTTACTCCAGGAGAGCAGGGCGACATTGAAATGGACGTTATAGAAAAGGAGGGAATTAATCTGGAAAATTTCGAAATCGCATCTATGCCAGAGCTAACCATGGAAGGGCAATTGCGAGATGCATTTATAAAGATACATCCAAAATTTACTGTGGAGGGGGAAAGTTACACCTGTGAATTTGATTTGCCCAAGGGAAGTTATGCTACTGTCGCGCTAAGGGAGCTTATGAAGGCTGACCCGTTAAATTATTGATTTCATTTTCCAGGGGCTTAAAGGGGTCTTCCATCCTATTAATTACCTTTTTGGCCGTTTTTCTCAGTTTTTGTTTTTTATCCACAATATCCCCGAGTAATCGTGCCACTTCGTCTGCCTGCCCGGAGTGATAAAGGAGCCCTTCATCGATGAGAAATCTGTCCACGCCTAACATGTCCAGAGGATAGTAGGAAATAGAAGGCGTTCCAAGAAGGGCCGCCTCCCGGGTCATGGTCCCGCCCCCACCCAGAACTGCCTTTGCATGGTACATCAGGCTTAACGAATCTATATTTCTCAATGTCTTTTCGTTGTATTCCTTTTACCCCCTGGAAAGTACAACAATTTGAAATTTATCCTTTAACCTTTCTATCAGATCTTCAGTTATCTTTCGGCCTTTAAAGTACGAGGCCATGCCTGGTTCTGGCCTTATCACGATGTAATCTTTGAGTCCATGGGCCTTTGGTACTTTTGGATCTGGCACAAAATTCTTTACCTGCGATGCCTCAAATAGAGAGTTTACCTCTAAAATCTGACTCCTGGAAGCCCCCTGGCCCATAAGTATCTCTTTGTCAAGGTGCGAGGGTACGATAATCCTTCTGCAAAGCGGCAGCACAACTCTGTTCTGCTTTTCGGCATATTCGTTGTCGATGAACTGTATCACGGGTATGTCCAGCCCAAATGCAACACGCGGAAGCTCTACAGACTGTTTGGATACGGCAATATCTATTTTTTTTGCTACGACCCCTGTAAGATTCTCTATCCTTCTTGAGCTTTCCAAAAGTTTATCCTCAGGCGACTTTCCGCCATGCCTGCCAACAGATACATGCCCTATCC
>JAZFTU010000086.1:0-3370 GCA_036446855.1 Hydrothermarchaeaceae archaeon (SeqCode)
GGCCTCACATGAGCCTGAAGAACGGCAGGTTGAGAACGCCATACCAGGCGTTCTTGGATAAGATGAGGGAAAATTAATAGGTGAGAATATTGAAATTGACTTCCAAGACGAACCTTAATTCAGGATACTACACTATTTGCAATCTCTCAGAAAAGTATATATATGAAAATTTTCATTTATCATTAAATTTGAGGTGATATGGTGAAAATGAAAACAAGTCATTTAGTTTATTTGCTTGTTGCAATTGTATTTATTACAGCGGGTTGCACGCAAAATGGGGGACCAGCGACTACAGCGCCACCGGTGAAAACTGAGGCTCCAACAACGCAGCCACCTGCAACAACTACAGCGCCGCCAGCGACGACCGAGGCACCAGCTTCTGTACCTGTAGGAAACATAGACGCAGGAAAAGAAGTTTTTTCGGGAAAAACATGTTCGGTCTGCCACTTTATCAAGGGAGATTATGAGGTGGGTTCTCCTTTGATAGCACCAGAACTTTCTGATATCGGGGCAAGGAAAGATGCAGCATTTATAAAAGAGTCTATCTTAGACCCCAATGCAGTGGTCGCGGAAGGCTACACTCTAGGGATGATGCCACAAAATTTTGGAGACCAGTTGTCTGAAGTAGAATTAAATGATATAGTAGCTTACCTGAGTAGCCTCAAAGGCTAAAAAATTTCTATGAAAGGTAAATTCACTTTACCTTTCTATTTTCTTTTTTAAAGTGCATACCTCACAGGTTTCCATGTTGCACTGAAGCCATGACTGGGTTGTGCAAAAAGCTTCCTTTGGTTTACCGAAAAAGGTGTTTGATAGACTCATTGTTCCTCCTTTTTAACACGTATTTTTTAATCCATTCACCACAAAGACTAATCTTATAGAGTTTTATTCTTATTATATTCGAAAGAAATACCATTAGAAACCATTTCTGTTATGCCGACAGTGAGAGGGGCAGGTCATAATAATCTTGCATTCTAAACTCTATCGGAGCGATTTTGAGGATGACTTTGATTAAAGAAATATAAAAAAAGTGACGGAAAATTTACCGGTTTTGGTGAGAATTACCCACTCTGACCGGAATTTTCCGTCTGGCGTGCTGGGAGTAACCCGCCTTCTGTTTTTTCAAACGTCAAAAATTCGCCGCTTGTGGTGGCGAATTTTTAGGCGTTTAAATAGGCATCATTCGACTAAGCGCCCCACTACATGCCTCGTGCGGATGCTCACAGGCATTATTTTGGGCTTGCATCCCCGAAGATGGCCGTTTCATCGTCTTTTCCGGGCGACGTCAGCTTTTCAGCATCATCCCGCGCACGGTGACGTATCGTTTCTGCTCCAGTGCTGGGCCTCTAAGCCCCCCCTCTTTCAAGAGGTCGGGTTCCGCAGTGATGGGCGGAGTTTCCTCCTTTTCTTAGTATTTTTTTGGGAAAATACTATGCAAGGTTAGATGCCCTCCAGCTCGCCACTTACATCCTATAAAAATAACATGAAAAAAATAATTCATTTATGAGTAAAGTAAAAGACCATCTCATCATTTTTCTTGTCAAGTTTTACAAATCCAAATCTTTCGAATTGAATAATTTCACCTACTTTCACGTTCATTAGGTCAGGCTCTCCAAATCCCTGTATGGTACCATCTGGAGATATGACCCTAACTTTAACAAGGTTTTCTCCCAGAACCCAGTGGACCAATTTTGCCTTTTTTTGCCTTGCATCTTCCAGGTCTCTACTTACAAATTTTGCATCTGCCGTTGCCTCTTTTTTATCTGTGAGTTCAATATTTAAGGCTTCCATCAGTCGGATTAATTTTCCCGGCTCCATGATTTCGAAGTCCGAGCCAGAAATATAGAATTTGGTTTCGCCTTGAGAAGTCCTTCCCAACTTTCTAATTCCTAAATCGGAATCGGGGTGGAGTGGAGCAGTAATTTCAAACTCCAGAGTTCCTGCAACCATTAGCTCCTTTGGGTCATCGATAAAAAAATATCTCTTTGCATCTCTTTCTATTAGGTCCCGATTATATGCATAAAGATTCTTCCAGCTGAATTTGATGTCTGAGCGCTTTGTTCCAACGTCTATCATCGCCTTTCTGATGGCGGCAGGCTGTATGCCCCTTCGTTTCATGGCCCGAAGCGTGCCAAGTTTAACATCATCCCATCCAGAGTATTCTCCCTTTTCTATTCCTTCTTTTGTCTTTGACGTGCTCAGTGCAAGTTCCTCTATTTTTAGCCTTCCATAGTGTATGTACTCTGGTGGCGCCCATCCAAAACAGTCGTAGATAAGGCCCTGTTTTTTAATATTGGGGATATGGTCCTTCCCTCTAAGAACGTGGGTCATGCCGCTTAAATGGTCATCTATTGCAACCGAAAAATTCATCAATGGATAGACCCTTCTTTCTTTGACCCTTGGGTGAGGGTGCTCGCTAATCCTCATAAGAGGGAAATCTCTCATAGAGGGGTCTTTTAACTCCATACCTGTTTTGAGCCTTACCACTGCCGCCCCCTCCCTGTACTCAGCAAACATCCTCTCATATTTTGCCAGGTTTTCTTTTGACTTGTTTTTCCTGCAGGAGCACTCCGCTTTTTCCACCCTGTGCTGTTGAAATGCGTTCGGAGTGCAAATGCAGATATATGCATTCCCCATTTTCAGAAGTTTTTTACAGTAGTCGTAGTAGATATCAAGCCTGTCTGACTGAATTTCCTTTTCATGAAACTTGACTCCGAGCCACTTTAAGTCCTCTTCAATCATGTCATATGCATCGGGGTCAACACGGGCTGGGTCAGTGTCCTCAATTCGCAGTATTAGTTTCCCATCGTACCGTTTTGCGTACTCATCATTTAAAACAGCTGCCCGCGAGTGGCCGAGATGAAGGGGACCGGAGGGATTTGGAGCAAATCTTAAGACAACGTTTCCTGTATTTTTTAGTTCGGATAGGCCCTTTTCTCTTTCTTTTTTCTTGATAAATTCGTATTTTTTAATTTCACCCTCTAACTCCCCTTTGGAGGCATCGTTCACCTCCTCTACAATTTTTTCTATTAAGGGAATAAGTTCAGCTACCCTTCCCCGAAGTTCAGGAGAATCTGCAAGCACCTTGCCTAGTACGGCCTTTGTTTCTGCCTTGCCAAAGTCTATTGCGTTCTTGACTGCATATTTTCTGATTACCTCCATGTGCCCCCATTTAGCGCATAAATTTCTTAAGCCTTTCTGAATCAAACTGTGATATCCTAAAGTAGAAAGATTAGAAGATTCACTGCTAAAAATGTGCGGGGAAGGGGACTCGAACCCCCGATGGGACTAACCCAACAGATCTTGAGTCTGCCGCCTTGGCCGCTCGGCTATCCCCGCATTTTTGTTAATCTGCCTAAGTTAAAGGCTC
>JAZFTU010000087.1:0-2764 GCA_036446855.1 Hydrothermarchaeaceae archaeon (SeqCode)
GTGGGCCTTAAAATATTTTCACCGTTATGGCACATTGACCAGGAGGAGGAGATGAGAGAGGTTGTGAGGGACTTTGAGATTGTGTTTTCAAGCGTTGCTGCATACGGGCTTGACAGCTCTTGGCTGGGGAGGAGGATTACACTGACTGACGTTGACAGGCTGGTTCAGCTCGACAAAAAAATCGGGATAAACATTGCAGGGGAAGGAGGAGAGTTTGAAAGCCTCGTCCTTGACGGCCCCCTCTTTGAAAAAAGGATAAAAATAGTTGATTTTGAGATAATAGAGGAAAAAAATTCTGCGAGGATGGTTGTGAAAAGTGCCCGGCTGGTTGATAAGTAGGTTATTCTGCCTTTTCGAAGGCCTCCATGGGCGCATTGCAAACTGTGCATTTCCAGTCTGCCGAAAGCTCGTCAAAGGAGGTTCCCTCGCCGTCCTCATCGTAAATGTAGCTACATACGGTGCACCGATACTTCGCCATTATATCACCTTCTATTCAAAGTTCTCGTGAAATTTTCTGACTTCCCGGGCAAACTTCCTGCCAAAATCGTAGCCCGATTCATAATCATCCTTATCCGGACTATACAACACCTCGTAGCCGGGGTCAATCACTTCCACTTTCATCGAGCTAAGGGTTTGCAAGGCTTCCCGGACGCCGCCTCCGCCCCAGCCGTAGCTTCCGAAGGCCCCTGTTATGCGATTTGTTGGCCTCAGGCCCTTTAAGTGCTGTAGAAAGTCGGTTACTGTGGGAAACATCCCATTGTTCAGGGTGGGCGTACCTATCAGAAGCCCGCGATATTTCCAGAACTGCTTTATTGCAACGCTCATGGGGGTCTCCCGAAGCTTTATTACCTCTGCATACATGCCCTCGTCTAAAATCCCCTCGAGTACTATCCGGCTCATCCTCTCGGTGGAGTGCCACATGGTGTCATAGACAATGACTACCCCCTCCTCTGCCTTCCCGTTTGCCATGTCCATGTACATCCCTGTAACTTTCTCTGGATTTTTCCTCCAGATTATCCCGTGGTCCGGGGCAATCATATCTATGCCTGGCTTGAGACTTTGGATTTCTTCAAGCTTTGCTTTAATCAGTTTTCCAAAGGGCATGAGGATGTTTGCATAGTAGTCAATGACAGCATCTTCCAGGGTCTCATTTGGAACAAACTCATCATAGAGCACCGCCTGTGCCATGTGCTGACCAAAGGCATCCTGGGAAATTAAGAGTTTGTCTTCTGGTATGTAGGTCATCATGCTGTCTGGCCAGTGGATCATAGGAGTTTCTATGAACGTTAATGTCCGCTTGCCTATCTTTACAGTATCCCCTGTTTTAACCGTCTGAATATCCCAGCCCGTGGTGTCGAAATGCCTCTCAAGACCCTGCTTTCCCCTTAGTGTGACGTAGAGGACCGCATTTTTAGCAAGTCCCATGACCTTATCCCACGAACCGGCATGGTCAAGCTCGATGTGATTGCAGATGGCAACCTCAATCTTCTCGGGATTTGTGAGCCTTCTGATGCGCTCGAACATAACGTCTGAAAAGTCATTTTTTACAGTGTCAATAAGCGTGATTTTTTTGTCCATGATGAGAAAATTATTGTATGTAGTGCCCCTTGGCGTAACATAGCCGTGGAAATCTCTCACGTTCCAGTCGATCGCACCCACCCAGTATATATCTGGTTTTATCTCCTTCGCCTTCAATATGCCCACCTGATTAGGCATTGCCCCCGTTCTATAATTTAAAAGTTTCCTGAGAGGGCCATGAAATGACAATATTTAAAAAAGACGGGATTGTTAATGTCTAACGAAATGAAATGGAAATGCACTATTTGCGATTACATTCATGAAGGCGATGAGCCTCCTGAGGAGTGCCCCATCTGCGGCGCTCCAAAGTCTGCATTCGAAAAGGTATGATTGCAAGGAGACAGGAAATCCGGCATCGCCTAAGGCCGAAGGGGGCATATTTACGACCTTTGCCGAGGTGACAGAGCGGCTATGTGGCGGACTGCAGATCCGCATAAGTGGGTTCGACTCCCGCCCTCGGCTTTTCAATCCATTCAAAATCAAGCGTAAATGCCAGCCTGTGTGAATGATTTTTCATGGATTGACCCTTAAACAGTTCGCTTTCGCGAACTGGATTTTGTCTTGGGCAAAAATAAAAATTTAAAAAAAAAAATAAAAAATTTTAAAAAATTAAGAGCTAATTTTCTGTATCTTAAAATCTAGCTGGTCTTCGCTTTGAGAAACAGTCCCTGCAGTAAACGGGTCTTTCACCGTCCGGCTTGAAGGGAACTTCAGCCTCTTGCCCGCATTCGGAGCAAGTGACTTTATGCATCTCACGCGGAGGTCTACCAAATTGCTGGTCTCCGTATGACATTTCTTCACCTATATTACTTTAGTTATACAAAGAATAACCCCTCTAAAAAAAGAAGTCTAATCGAAGTATACTGCTACTAAATTTACCGGCTATATTATTTAAAGCTATGCCACCGAAAATAGAGTTATAGAGTCCAGATATTATTTCATCCAAATCTCCATCGCCTCCATCATTTATAAATAACATTACGCCAATCCGCACCATAAATTTAATAAACGGTATAACTGCCAGTTAAATTGAGGGTCATGTCAGCTTCGTCGAAAAGTATAGAAGACATCCTGGATGTCATCTCTGAAACCATAGGAAATGATTTTCAATCTGAGGATGTGGCCGAGACCCTCAAACGTCTTAAAATTTCCAGGCGAGAAGTGTTCGGAGAGCACTTTGGAGGAG
>JAZFTU010000088.1:0-4115 GCA_036446855.1 Hydrothermarchaeaceae archaeon (SeqCode)
ACTGGCAGGATGGCGATGGACTTGGGGGCTACATATTCTCATGGAATAACTCCGGCACATGGGTAAATGACACCTTTGCAGATATGACTAGCACGTCAAACTGGTCAAATGTGACAAAGACTCTTAATAGCACTGCGGGAATAGATATCGGCTGGAGGTTTTACGCTAACGACACATTGGATAGATGGAATGATACAGGCATTCGGGTAATAACGATTACGGATGATACGGCGCCTTCTGTTACCAACATAAAACCTGCCAATGGTGCAACTATTAATGGCACGCAGTTCATAAACGCGACCGTAAGCGATGTACTGAGTTCCATAAGTTCTGTCACTGCAAACGTCTCAAATTTAACCTGGTCAAATACTTATATCTTAACCGATTCGGGTATTGGAAACGTGTGGTATAACGACAGCTGGAATACCACACTCTTGGCAGACGGCGCGTATAATCTGACCATTAACGCAACAGACTCATTTGGAAAGTCAAATTCGACTGAATCTGTCTCAATCACATTAGACAACTACGAAAATGTCGCCCCCTCGATATTCTCGCTCCAGCCCTTAGCAGGCACCTATAATGGCACAATAGACATAAACGCATCTGTAACAGACGCTACCTCTGTTGACACAAAGTACTGGTGGTGGCAAAACGGTACAGATGCGGGCACAAACCAGACGCTCAATGGCACTCTGGACACAACCGCCATTGCAAACGGTTCTTATACGGTTAAATACTGGGCAAATGACACGTTAGGCAATATAAATGCAACAGAATCTGTCTCAATTACCGTGGAAAATTACGATAATGCTGCCCCATCAATTTCCGCGCCATCTGACATATCGGTATCCAAAGGTGCCACAAAAAAAATTACCTGGACAATCACTGAGACTGGTCCTGGACAATATTATGTACTGAGAAATTCAATTGAGGTGGCCTCCCCGGCCTCATACACCAGTGGGACTGAGATAAATCAGATCATTGATACATCTACCACCGGCACATGGAACTACTCTATAATAGCAAATGATACGTCAGGAAACAAAGCCCAGGATGATGTTACTGTAACGATAACGTCTGGCGGAGGCGGAGGAGGCGGAGGAGGCGGTTCAAAATCGTCATATGAATCGTTGATACAGGGTGTACTGGCAGGTCAGACTGTAGACTTGGACATTGAAGATGAGGACATCCCGTACATCAACGCACTATCGATTACAGTAAAAAGGGACGTCTACTACTCAAAGCTGTCAATTACAGGCTATGATAAAAAGCCCTCGTCGGGTTTGAAAGACCTAGATGCGAGGGCTTACAGGTACTTTAAAGTAAGTTATGATAAAAACAGCTACATCGAAAGTGCCAAATTCATGTTTTCTGTCAACACATCATGGCTTAGAGATAACGACATCGACCCGTTCAAATTCGCGATATACCGGTACACTGACAACTGGGAGGAGCTAGAAAGCAAAATCTTGGATGAATACGGTGGTAAGATTTATTATGAGGCAACCACTCCAGGGTTTTCCTATTTCTCACTTGGTGGTATTCCCAAGTCAGGGTTCAAACCATTTAAAGAGGAAAAAGGAGAGACACCTAAAATTACACCATCGCCGACCTCGTCTCCAGCTCCTGCTCTTGAGACGCCCCCGCCCAATGTCACGCTTTCTTTGACATCTACGCCCCCCCCTGTAGAAGAGAAGACACTCCCTGTTGAAAATATACTGCCTGTATTCTTGACTGTGGCACTGGCTGGAAGCGTGGTCTACGTATATCAACACCAGAGAAACATCGGAGGTAACTTGTTGTTTGGGCGTTCAAATGAAGATGAAAAGCGGATAATAGAAGCTCAAAGGAGATACATTCGCCGTGTAACAACTGTCTTAAAGGACGTTATAACTGAGCCAGAGGAGATTCCAATGGGAGAGAAGGTGCCAGCAATAAGAGAGCTCTGGGAAGAAGGTATTTCCCTTTCAGAAGACCCTCCCTCGAATGCCCCTGCAGAGCAAGATTCTACAGAAGAAAAAGGACCTCTTGTGACTTCAGATTTAAGGGGGGCAATCCAGAAAATATCGAGGGACTCCACAAAGGACGGGCTAGGGTCCGTGGAGGATATTAGAGAAAAGATTCGCAAATTAGCAAAAGATGCAAAAAAGAACAACTGATTAAGCACTGTGATTCCATGTAATTTATTTTCGGTCCACCCTGTGTTTTTTTACTTTTTTGGTGAGAGTAACGTGCTATCTGCACCGTAACAGTATTATATGCGAGAATGTAATTTTCACCTCATGAAAAGAGTTATTATACTTCTAGCAATTCTCATGATTATTTCCGGGTGCATTGGGGGAAAGGGGCATAACATCAAGCTTACTAGCGATGTAAAACCTGCCAAGGTGAGCCTCGACAACCTTGAACTCATCAGTATAAACATCAGGGTGACAAACGTTGGCACTTCTCTTGAGAGGATTACTCCAGACGTCATCAAGACAGAGGGGCTAATTATCATACCCCCGAATAGGACGGCTGATAGGATGACTTTCACGCTAAAACCTGGGGAAAGCAGGACAATTATCTTCTATGCGAATTTGCTGGAAGATGCCGTTCCTGGAGATTACATCATCGATGTTCGAGTCGAGACGGAAGATGAGGACATCATTTGGGACCGGGCCAAGGTGAGGGTTGTCCAGGAATCAGGCCTGTTCTAATTTTTTGGAAAGAGGAAGATTAATCGGGAAAAAGAGATATATTAAAAAGAAGTTATCAAAATTCCAAGGCAGGGCCCGTGGTCTAGTGGTATGACGTCTCCTTGACATGGAGGAGGTCCTGGGTTCGAATCCCAGCGGGCCCATTTTGAATCCACTCGTCTCACTTGGGTTTTGCCCAAGTGTTCCTCGTGTCTTCACCCGGTTTTTCGTTCACTCCGTGAACGAGATTTTTCCCGAGGGTTTTTGGAGCGGAGCGAGAAAAAGGCTCTTCTGAATCCCAGCGGGCCCATTTTGAATCCCCCTTTCGTCACTTCGCATCGTTCGTCTTGGCCAACTCACCATCCCACCTCTTGAGAAACTCAAAATCAAAAAGGAGTCCGCCACGGCGAACCAATCTATCCGTATAATCCTCCCAATTCCTATAACTTATCGCCCACTAGAGAGAATTGGTGTAGTCACAATGCTTACCCTTATGCGACACGGCAAAAAAATCGAAACGTTTATATTTACTATCTTCATAGGTTTCGCATCAGCAAAATAAAAGAAAGTAAAGATGAGGGTGGTAAATATGGACTCGGTTAATCAAGAAGAACTCCAGACAAAAGTAAAAGAGATGTATAAACAAGTTGCAGAGGATCCGCATGGAGAATTTCACTTTGAAATGGGGAGAGGGCTTGCAGAAAAATTAGGCTATTCTCAAGACGGTTTGGATAAAATTCCATCTGAAGCTATTGATTCTTTTGCTGGTGTTGGATACTATTTTGATTTGGCTGATATAAAAGAAGGAGAAAGTGTTTTAGATTTAGGTAGCGGGTCAGGGATGGATTCTTTTCTAGCAGCCCTAAAAGTAGGTGCTAACGGAAAGGTTGTTGGTATTGATATGACGGACGAGCAATTGGAAAAAGCGAGGAAACTAGGCGAAAAATTTCAAAACATATCCTTTCGTCAGGGATACATAGAAGCGTTGCCGGTTGAAGACGAAAGCTTCGATGTTGTGATCAGTAATGGCGTGATTAACCTTTCAGCCGAGAAAGAAAAGGTGTTCGGGGAGATCAGCCGGGTGCTCAAACGCGGCGGACGGATGGCCATCTCCGATATAGTGACCGAACAGAAATTACCAGAAGACGTTACCTGCGATGCCTCCCTTTGGGCCTCCTGTATCGGTGGGGCGATGCAGCAGGACGACTGCAGAGCCGCAATTGAAAAGGCAGGTTTTCAGATTGACACAATCCGTGAGAACCCAAAATACCAATTTCTTTCAGATTCCGCTCAAGGGGCAAGCATGGAGTGGGGTGTTAAGAGCGTCTCCATTGTTGCGGTGAAAAAATAAATAACAACTACTAGCTAATATCGAATTGAAAAGATGGCAAACAAGAAGATGCTTGATGAACGGCAAAAATGCTATTTGAAACG
>JAZFTU010000089.1:0-3766 GCA_036446855.1 Hydrothermarchaeaceae archaeon (SeqCode)
AGGGAGTGAGAGAGGGCTGCCAGGTAAAATTTCAAGCGGAATTCATATATCAAGGTTAAGAAACTCGTATGTTTCGGAAATTTCTAGAGAACTTGGTGCTGGCGATATAGTCCTTGCAAAAGTCGTAAATACAGACAGAAAACCCTTGCATCTATCAATAGTTGATAAAGACTTGGGCGTCATCAAAAGCTATTGCGAAAAATGCAATGCCCCTCTAGTAATATCCGGTGATAAACTCACATGCGCTGACTGCAATCGGCATTCGCAAAAAAAGCTCTCAACTGAATATGGAAAGGGGCTGGTCTAACTATGGAAGTTAAGATTTTAAAAGAGAATAAAAACGAATTTGAATTTGAAGTTATAGGTGAAGACCATACATTCTGCAACACACTTCAAAATTTCCTAAATGACAGAAAGGAAGTTGTATCCGCCTCTTACAAAATAAAGCATCCCTTGCTCAATAGTCCCCAAATCTATGTTAAAATCAAGGATATCTCGCTTCCCAAAGGAAAGGAAAAACTTTTGCCACTTACTGACGTCAAAGGGATAGGGCCAAAGAGCGTGGAAAAACTTAAAGATGCCGATGTAAAGACCGCTAACGCCCTTTTAAAGGCAGACCCTGAAAAGGTCTCTAAAAAGTCTGGACTCTCAAAAAAAATGATCGAAAAATACCAAGCTACGGCCGAAAATCTGGACTTTGGAAAGGAGAGTGCGGCAAGAATCGTTGTGAAGAGTGCTCTAAGTGATTTCGCAAAGACCTTTTCAGAGATCAAATCCAATGCTTGATTTTGAGATTAATGACATAAAGGAGCTTTCAGGAGTGGGCGATAGCTTTGTAAATCTCATATATTCTTTAGCAGTTTCCAATGCGACGGGTAAACCCCTCTCCAAAAGGGCCTCAAACTTCGTGCTTTCAGAGGCCGTGTATAAGTCAGGACTTAGAGAATCGGCAGGCCAAAGAATCGACAGGCACAAGATTGCAGATTTTGCAGAATGCCAGGTGTTCAATGCCTGGCTCAGGGGTGGCATAACTATCGAAAAGTGTGTAGAAGTGCTGACAAGAGAACTAAAAAATACGAAAGAGCCCCTAAAAGAGGCATCCGTTATCGCATTTACCCAGCTGCTAAAGATTATTCAGGAGGATATGGGTGTTCAAAAGAAATGAATGTGGATACGATCAAAAAAAACAGTCGATGGTCACTGTGGACGCGATAGTAGAAAGAGATGATAAAATCCTCCTAATCAGGAGGGGAAATGATCCCTTCAAAGGAGAGTGGGCACTTCCAGGGGGCTTTGTCGAGTATGGTGAAAGCACAGAGGAAGCAGTTATTAGGGAGGTAAAAGAGGAAGCAAATCTTGATATATCACTAAAAGCCCTCGTCGGCGTGTACTCAAAGCCGGGTAGAGACCCAAGAGGGCATGTGATTTCAATCTGCTATAATGCCACAGGGAACGGTAAAGAGGCTGGTGGTTCAGATGCAAGCGAGGCCTCATTCTTTGCTCTTGAAAAAATCAATGGCTTAAAGCTCGCTTTCGACCATAAAGAAATAATAGATGGATACATGGAGTCAAAATGTTCTGTGAAAAATGCAAAAGCCTGATGCTGCCTAAAGGAAAAAAACTTGCATGCACGCGATGCGATTTTAAGAGAGAGATAAAAGATGCTGACGATTACACCCTCTCCTCAAAGGAAAAAAAGAAGAACAAACTCTTGATTTTAGATGAAGACATAAAAACCCTGCCAACCACTAGGGCAGAGTGTAAAAGGTGCAAGAACATGGAGGCAGAGTGGTGGCTCCTTCAAACGCGAAAGGCAGACGAAGCAGAAACGAGATTTTTCAGATGCACAAAGTGCAAACTTACATGGCGCGAGTATCAATGATTAAAATTATCGAGATAAAATCCATATGGTCGATATTGGCCCTCCCATGTCTTTCAAATTCTGATAGGATTTCTGTTATTTTAGGACAGCTGTGTTTGCAATTTAGGTCTCTAAAAGCACGCACTGAAAAGGCCCCGTGTGGCTCTGCAGTGAAGAGACTTTTTGACACGCGGCAAGATTCATCTACTACTCTTTTCCAATCTTTGACATGAGCCAGCGCAGACCATGTTACGACACAATCGAAGGATGAACCTTTAAATGGGAGAAGCCCGGCATCCGCACGCACATACAAATGATCCGGTAGATTTTCTCTTGTTTTGCAAAGCATCATTAAGTCTACGTCAAGACAGACTAAAAATAGGTTTTTTTCAGAAAGGTTTCTTGCAAGATATCCAGAGCCTGTGGCTAAATCCAAGACACGGCTCCCCTCCTTTAATTTGCAGGCAAGTTTTTTCAGCACCCTTTCCCTGATTTCAAGATTTCCTAATAGCTCAAAAAAGGGGGCGCTATCTTTTTGCAAGGACATTTTTTACCTGTTCTACTGCAGTTCCGATATAATTTGCCGGTTCCATGAGCCTCTCGATTTCAGACTCGGTTAAGTACGCTCTGACCTCTGTACTTTTGTTTAGAACTTCCTTTAGGGGCCTTTTAGATTTAAATGCCTTAATCGAAAGTTTTCGTAGTAGTTCGTGTGCCTCCTGCCTGCCCATCCCCTTTTTTGCAAGCCCCATCATCACGGCTTCTGCCATCTGCAGGCCGCCGGTCATCTCAAGGTTCTTTGCTATGTTTTCCGGATGCAGAACGAGACTTTTTATTACCCTTTTGGTCCTTTTTAGAATTTCGTCAAGGAGTACGAAGCTCTCAGAAATTATCACCCTTTCTGATGATGAGTTCGTAAGGTCTCTCTCATGCTCAAGGGAAACATTTTCCAGGGCCACGAATACGTTGGATTTTATCACCCTGGAAAGACCGCAAATGTTCTCTGTGTTGATGGGATTTCGCTTGTGAGGCATTGTAGAGCTTCCGACCTGTTTTTTCTCTTCGAATTTCTCGCTAACTTCGGAAATTTCGGTTCTCGAAAGATTCCTTATCTCCTTTCCGATTTTGTCCAGTGTTGCTGCGATGAGAGCAAGAAGGGATATGAGCTCGGCATATCGGTCCCTTTGAACTATCTGGCTTGACACCTCTGCAGGGGCAATGCCCAAATCTTTCATTACGAACTTTTGAATGCGTATGCCCTTTTTTCCAAAGGACGCCTGAGTTCCTACAGCACCTGACATCTTGCCCACGAGCACCCGTTTTTTCGCTTCATTTACACGTTCAATGTGCCTTCCTACCTCCATCGCCCAGATAGAAAATCGGAGGCCGTATGTTATGGGGATGGCATGCTGCCCGTGAGTCCTCCCCACTGCAACAGTTTTTATGTGCTTTTTGGCAAGGTGCAAAAGAATCTTTTTTAGGTCTCCAAGGTCCTTTTCGATAATAGCAAGCGCCTCTTTGAACTGAAGCGCATTTGCAGTATCTACGATGTCATAGGACGTGGCACCGAGATGCACGTATTTTCCAGAACTTCCGCATTCCTCTGATAGGGACCTTACAACTGCCATAATGTCGTGCTTTGTCTCTTTTTCTATCTCTTTTACCCTGTCAAGCTTTACGAATTTGATACTTGCCTTTTTTGAGATTATGCCTGCATCTTTGTCTGGGATGTTTCCCACTTTTGCATGGGCCCGCGCGAGCGCAGCCTCAACGTCTAATAATTTCTGGAGCCTCTCTTCCTCCTGAAAAATAGACTTCATTTCCGGGCTCCCGTACCGAAACTCAATAGGATGGATGGGCATGTCAGTCTGATTTCTTAAGCGTGGAATAAATATCTTTTTATGT
>JAZFTU010000090.1:0-6924 GCA_036446855.1 Hydrothermarchaeaceae archaeon (SeqCode)
GGGTCGGCGTCCAGATCAAGGCCTCCAAAAATCCTGTCCCTTGCAAGTTTCCTTTTTTCATAACTATGCCTGAATTCCTGGTATTTGGGCTTTTTCCAGATTTCGGGAAAGGCCTCCTTTGAAATGTCTCCAAAGTAGGTCCTCTCTATGCTGCTCTCCTCCCCGCAGAACATTCGGGGGATGGGCCCCCTCATGGGAAAATTTATGTAATTGCACGGGGAGACGAGACCCTCGCACGAGACGAAAACCTGGCCCAGGGGATTTAGCTCGCACATGACAAGCTCTTCCATCATCAATGGATAGGGGCGAAAGACGATGCCGCAACCTTTTGCCTTTTTTTTGGCCTCGCCAATTATTTTTTCGAATTCCTCATCTGCCTCCTCGCACGAAAAGACCCTGAGTCTGTCCTGGGAAAGCGATTGAATACAGTCCAAATTCGTTGCCACAACCTCGCTTACCCCAAGCTCATTTGCCATCTCGATTGCCTCTGGTAGCTCGCCAATATTCCTCCGTGTCATAAGAAAAGAGAGGTTCACCCTGGGATGAGCGGCATTCTTCTTTTTTTTAAGTTCCAAGAGCGTGCGTACGTTTCCTGTGATTTTTTCAAAATCGGACCCTGCCCTTATGCCTTCATGCGTCCCCCTGGTAGAGCCTGCGATGGAAACGACTATTATATCCAGCCCAAGTTCGATTAACCTTTCCGAGGTCTCTTGGGAAAGCAGCATCCCGTTTGTGGTAAACCCGGCCATGCAGCCCGCATCCTTGGAAAGCTTCACCATGTCAAATATTCTCTTGTGCAGAAGCGGCTCCCCCCAGCCCTGGAGGTAGATGAGCTTTGCGAGGTGGAAATGCTCGCCAATCCGTTTAAAGGTCTCAAATTTCATTTCCCTAAACTCCCACCCCGGAAGGGAAAGATTTGGGCACATGACGCACCTTAAAGAGCACCTTGATGTCACTTCAATCTGCATCGAATCTAGTACGGTCGATGGCCCACTTCCACATCTCTTCTTTTTGCCCCACATAATATAGCACCTTTTGCCCCTGTAACAACATATAAAAAGAGGCCCCGTAATATAAAATGATGTTCATGAGGGATGGAGTTGAAGAAAAAGTACAAAACGATATTTAAGCACGAGGAAAAAGTTTCCTGGACCCTTGCCGAGTCCCTGTTCAAGCCAAAGGAGATGGAGTTTGGATTTAAGGTACTCGTGCCAATCCTCTTTTTTGTGGACTACGCCATGATAAAGATGAACCTGAAAAGGACGCAGGCAAACCTTTTCTTTACAAAGAAACTGGCATTAGAGGCAGTAAAAAACATGAGCGAGGGGGGAAACAGAAATGAAGAGCGCGAGAAAATAGTTACTGGCACAAACAAGCTGCTTAAAACAGACAAAAAGGAGGTATACTCGCAGCAGGTAAGGGAGGCCCAGTTGAGCGAAATAGATATCCTGATTTCCCACTATCTAAAACTTCTCGATTCCGAGGGGAAGGAATATGGGGACCTCGCAAAAGCGGCATACAGCTCAAAAAAAGAGTACAATTCCTTTCTAAAAGCCCTGGAAAAGGCGGAAAAGAACGTAAACAACACCGCGATAACCGACCTTAAAGTAGAGAGCAAAAAAGACCTCAGGGCCTGGTTTAGCCGGCTTGAGAAAAATACCAGCAGAATCCGAAAAGAGGAGACCGAAGAGATATTTTCCGGGGAGTAGGCATGGGGTACCTTGAACTATTCTATTTTGCAGACAGGATTGTTACAATCCCATTTTACCTAGTAATCCTAATTACTATAGCCTACCTGCTTCGAAGAGCTTACGTGAGGCTAAAAGGGTAATACTTGCCGTAAAATTTATATATTGGAAGAATACAACTTGTTTTAGCAATAAGACTTTAAATATTCATTAAATTTACATATAAACATATGTTTGTACGTAAATACGTTAAAAACTTATATGGAGGAATAAAAAAATGGGAGACGAAAGTAAATTAGAGGAAAAAGGTGCGGCAAGTGAGTCATGCGGGCCGCCTGACCCGTCAATGATATCCCCGGAAATGAAGAAGGTCTACCTTTATGTTAGCGATACGCTGTTTGAACAGGGCAGAAGGCCATCTATTGAGGAAATTTCAAAAGGGACTGAACTACCCGAGTCAGCAGTAGGGGAGATACTTGATGCCTTCGAAAGCGTTTACGGCATTTATAGGGATCCATTTTTTAAGCACGTCATTGCATTTTACCCTGTTTCAGGGATACCCACGATTCACAAGCTTATTAGGCCCGAGGGCGGTCGAATCGCCTACTCCCCGTGCGCCATGGACGCTCTGACACTGCCGCCAACATTTGGCAAGGATTTAGAGATAAAATCCTCCTGCAGGTACTGTGATGCGGAAATATCCATAAACTACGGGGAAAATGGGACCAAAATCACAGAGCACTCCCCTGATGGCATATGGATTTGGCTGGAAAACAGGATACCCAGCAATGCGCCTTACTACCTGATTGTCTGCGTCAACTCAAATTTCTTTTGCAGCAAGGATCATCTGGACATGTGGCTAAAAGAGGAGACCATGGAAAGAAGCGGCAAGGCCTACAGTCTGGCCGATGCATTTTCTGCAACCGAGGACTGGTGCACGTACAAGATGTACAAGCTTGTAACCGAAGGAAGGCCCTGGGGCGGAAAGGCCCTCGACGAGGTCTGAGCCATAAGAATACCTTTAGTCTTCCTGATGGGCAGTGCCAAGCTGCCTTCCCATCTCCTTTTTTAATTCGGCCAAGTCCTCTGGAAACGAAAAATAGTCTGCAAATTTCTGTGTCGTGCTCAGGATTTTGGTCCTGCCGGACGGAAAGGCGGATATGAAGTCTTTATTAATGAGCTCTTTTACGTGGGAATATGTGACCGCCCCCCTGGATTTGACCACCTTGGACTGGGCTATGGGCTGCTTTAAGGCTATTAGGGACAGGGTTTTTAATGCCTCCTCTGACATGGCGGGCTTTACAAGTCTGGAGAGTGGCATAGAGAAGACATCCTTTGCCTGCATGGCAAACCTGTCCTTTCCGATTTTTTTTATCTCAATTGCGCTGTTTTGGGCCTCATACGCCTTCTGAAGCTCACGTACAATGTCCAAGGCTTCCTCCTCGCTTGTACCTGAAATCTCTTTAAGCTCTTTTATGGATAATAGGCCTGTGGAGACAAAAAGCGCTGCCTCAATAAGCTTTCGGGGCTCAAGTGCCATGTAGAAAGAAAGGGGGCTGGGATAATTATAGTTTACTGCGAGGCTAGTCCCTGCCCGCAGCTACCGCAGAATTTTCCTGCAGATACGATATCGCTATCGCAGTAGGGGCACTTGTCCGGGGGAGCTTTAAATTTTCTTACGGGCTCATCAGTCTTGCCAATGGTGATTTTCGGTGTTTTTATGGGCCTGCCAGAGACGAGCAGCATAAACCCGAACAGGGTCAAAACAAGGCCCAGTGCAAAGTACAAAAACAAATACAGGTAATCTGTTTCAGAGTAGCCGAAGTACAGGAGGGAAATTCCAACGCCGAGCACGGGAAGCCCTGCAATCATTGAAATCACCCTTGTAAAATTTCTTCTTTTTTCATTTTCAATTTGCATCAGGGTCTTTCCTGAACTTTCCATGCGAGTCTTTTCAACCAAAAAGGGATATATAATTATCGTTTTGAGATAGTTTTTTATTCCCCCCATAAAGTAAGATAGAAAAAAAGGAGGCAGAGTGATGATAATTGTCAACACAGAGAAGATAGAGGGGCGGCGGATAGTCGAAACAATCGGGCTTGTCAAGGGAAGCACGATAAGGGCGAAGTGGTTCGGAAAAGACATAATTGCGTCAGTAAGAAACCTCATCGGAGGGGAGCTTAAAGAGTATACCCAGATGTTTGATGAAGCAAGAGAACAGGCCGTTGAGCGCATGTCAAAAGAGGCAGAGAAAAAGGGCGCAAACGCCGTAATAAACGTGAGGTTTACCTCAGCACAGGTGGCCCAGGGCTCGGCAGAACTTCTTGCTTACGGCACGGCAGTGAAGATAGAATGATAGATTCGAAGGTAAGAGGGAAGTTTCCCGACCTTGAGGTGAGGCTCAAATCTGTAGGCGGGATTACAATAGAGAGGGAGAGCGATGCCCTGGAGAAATTAAAATCACAGGTGGCAAGAGAGGTAAAAGAGACATACGATCTCGAGACGCTAAAGGACGACCCAGACTTCAGAAAGTATCGGGATTTTTTCTGGAAAATTGACATCGACCCGACCAAAATCCGCCCCGCATCCGAGGCCCTGATAAGAAGGATTTTGCAGGGCAAGACATTGCCCACCATAAATACGGGGGTGGACGCATACAACCTCGCTTCGATAAAAAGCTCTGTACCCCTTGCAGCATTTGACAAGGGAAAGCTGAAAGGCGAGCTATCGATGATGTTTGCAAACGGAGGCGAGGAATTTTTTGGCATCGGCATGAAGCGGCTGAAGATACTTGCCGGAAATGAGATAATAATTAAAGACGAGGAAAAGCTCATTGCCATCTACCCATACCGCGATGCCGACGACTCGAAGGTAACATTCGATACGAAAGAAATTCTCCTGATGTCGTGCGGGGTCCCCGGCGTCACATCAGAAAAGCTGGAGGAGGCGGTAAATCTCGCCGGGGAGTATCTTGCCAGGTATTGCAAGGGATAAATGCCAAAAAACGTATAAATGAGGCAGGCGCTCAAGTACTTTCAATGGAAGAGAAAGACTTAATAATCATTGGGGCGGGGCCGGCGGGGCTTACCGCAGGCATTTATGCGGTGAGGGCAGAGCTTGACGTACTTGTAATAGAAACTGGCGTTCCCGGGGGCCAGATAGCTACCGCGGGCAAAGTTGAAAACTACCCGGGCTTTCCAGATGGCATTTCGGGGATGGAGCTTGCAGAGCGTATGAAGTCCCAGGCGGAAAATGCGGGTGTAATCATAAAGACCCTTGAGGAAGTAAAAAAGGTCACAAAGGAGGGAGAGAAATTCAAAATTACTGGGAGCGAGGAGTACATGGCTACTGCCGTTATTATCGCAACAGGGCTTACCCACAAGAAGCTTGGAATACCGGGCGAGAAGGAATTTTTTGGGCTCGGGGTGAGCTATTGTGCTACCTGCGACGGCCCGCTTTTTAAGGGAAAAAAGGTCGTGGCGATCGGGAGCGGCACCGGCGCTGTCATGGCCGCGCTCAATCTTTCTGAACTTGCAGGAGAAATAGACCTTGTTATGAAGGGGGAAAGCCCGGCCATAGCCGAAAAAATAATCGAGACCAGGCTGGGCAAAAGCAAAGTCAACCTTGTTCCAAACACAAAGACGCTTGAAGTGATGGGGGATGAGTTTGTCAAGGGGCTAAGGGTCCTGGACCTCTCTACCGGAAAGGAGCGGACAATAGACGCAAACGGAATATTTGTCGAGGTGGGAAAGCTCCCAAATACCGCCTTTATAGACGGGCTGAAAGTGGATACCGATAAGAAGGGGTATATAACGGTAGACAGGGGGCAAAAGACGAGTATTTCCGGCCTTTATGCGGCAGGGGATGTCACATCCGGCCATATCAAGCAGCTCGGGCTTGCCGTCTCACAGGGGACGATTGCGGCCCTCTCCTCTTGCGATTATATAAAAAGCAAATGAAAATCCATGACACCTACTCTGAGGCCTTCGACGGCCTGTACACACGGGCAATAATCACGGCAAAAAACAGGCAATACCTGGAAAGGGCGGCCTTTGGTGCTACTGCCCTCCCCTCAACGGTAGTTGGGAGAACCGAGGGCGGGATAGAAAGGTGGCTTACTTCAGATGAGACTCCTGACGGGCGGCCCGGAGCCTTGGTGCAGGTCTGGGGGAGCTGGAGAAAGGACACGAAAAAGTTTGAACACGAGCTTTCCCTTCGTATTAGACAGGGGGTCCTAGTCATCCCGACGACTGCGGTCTATAGCGCCCTTGACTCAGGCGGCACCCTGGATATGATGGAGAAAATCGGGCACTGCGGCGACGGATTTGAGGAGGTAAAAACCATCCATGGGAGAAATATGATAAGCATCCCCCTTATGATGGGCGACTTTTTAATCGAACGGTACATGGGACGTGAAAAGGGAATAATGGGGGGGAATCTCTGGCTATTGTGCGAAAGCGAAAAGGCAGCACTTGATGCGGGGGAGAGGGCAGTTGAGGCCGTATTAGGCGTAGAGGGCGCGGTTACCCCGTTCGGCATCTGCTCGGCAGGCTCGAAAGTGGAGACGAACTACCCCGAAATCGGCCCCACGACAAACCACCAGTTCTGCCCTACTTTAAGGGGGAGATGCGCCGACTCCAGAGTGCCAGAGGGCGTAAAGTCAATCCCTGAAATAGTAATAAATGGGACTACAATAGAAGTTGTAAGAAAGGCCATGCGAAATGCAATAAAGAGAATAGAGGGCATAGGTGGGGTGCGTGGGGTCTCAGCAGGAAACTACGGCGGAAAGCTTGGAAAGTATAAGATTTATTTGAAAGAGCTTTAGTCCTTCATCTCTTCCATCTCTTCTTCTAGCGCCTCAAAATCCTGCTCCCCTACCTCAATTCTCTCCTTTTTCGGATACCAGTCCCTGGTAATGATGTAGCCTGCTGCAAAGCCGAATACAAGGCCTGCAAAGTGGGCCGCAAATCCGCTGCTCTTTGCGAGGATGAAAAACAAAAAGCCATAGAGAATCGAATTTTTTATTCCTCCTGGGTATTTTCCTCTCAAAGCTACGAGGTTTGCACCGAGGATGCCAAATATGGCCCCGGATGCGCCAGCAGATATAGAGCCGGGAGGATAGATAAGGAACACAAGCGAAGCGAAAAGCCCGGATGCCAGGTAGAGAAATAAAAACCCCCTTGTCCCGAAAATCTCTTCAGACTTTGGTCCAAAAAGCGCAAGAAATATCATATTG
>JAZFTU010000091.1:0-5915 GCA_036446855.1 Hydrothermarchaeaceae archaeon (SeqCode)
TCTTTTATTATTTCATTCGTCATTGGTGTTTATTTTATATTTAATTATATAAAAATATGTGGATAGTAACACAGTTTTATGTTACAAAATGTTACTAAGTATATAAACAACTTTACCAATACTGATAACACTATAATAACACAATTTTATGTTACAAAATGTTATCAAATAAATCCTTACTACAAAAGCAACACTTTAACCTTCTTACAAGCTACGTTTTAGGAACACTAATACTCCCAGGAATTGCCGACTATCTTAACCTGTCGTTCGGCTTTACACAAAAACCCTAATTCTTAGCAGGTATTTGTGCAGATTATTTTTAAGTCGCAATTGAAAAACAAAAAAGTTGTAGAAATTAAGAGAAGTTAGGCTCATTCACCCACACATACATCTCACATATCAACCTTTTCAAAGCAAAGCCCTAAGCCCCTCGTGCCTCTTGCAGAACTCTGGCCCATTCAACTGTGCATTTATCATCTCTTCCTGCCAGTGGGCGTTGTAGAGCCGACAGTCCTTATCCTCGCAGAAGGCCTCGCGAAATGCCTGGTAGAATACGGCCTGCATGACATAGCCCTTTAGGATTTCGGCCATGCGGGAATCGCCGTAGTCTATGAACCTGTCCTTGAACTTTCTTTTAAGCTCCTCAAGGGCAAGCTCGTCCCTCCCGTAAAACTGCTTTTCTACATAGAACTCCCGAGGCTTTGCCGGGGCCTCGACAATCCCCGTGGTTGAGATAATCGAAGGAAATCCGCATATAATTACCCTCGCATGATACCTTAAATCATCCTCGTCAAACGTTCCAAAAAGCCTGTCTGTCAGTATAATGTGAATGTTGTCAAGATTCCTCTCCCCCTCCGGTATCAAACTCTGTAATAAGCCGTAAAGCTTCAGGCCGTCATACAGCACCCCAAAGGGTTTTGCGCCTCCAAAAAGCACCCGTTTCTCATACTCGATTTCCCCATAAAGCGGCTCGTTGTACTTGAAGGGTGCTGCAACATCCGCAACCCTTATTCCTGCAAGCCCTGCTCCTATTTCCTCTATTCTGTCACCTGCGTGGTATTTGATAAAGTCGCCCCTTACCTTAATAGCCGCCCCACTGACCATCCCTCCCAGATATTCTTTTATTTCTTTGGAAAATTCTCTCTTTGAGTACAGAAATATCTTCATTTTTTCAGGTGCTCTAGAGCAATTTTTGCAGCCTTCTTGCCTGAAAGAAGCATACCACCGAACGTTGGCCCCATCCTTGGAAGTCCATAAACAGTCGATACTGACATGCCGGTGACGATAAGTCCGGGATGGGCAAATCCGGTATGCTCAACTATCGCATCCTCGCTTTTTTCTACCCACATGGCACCAAATCCCTTTACCTTCATAAGCCCCCGCCTTACGAGTGCATTAGCGACCTCTGCATCGTGCCCGGTACAGTCAATAACGATTTTGGATTCTATGGACACGGGGTCTACACAGGTTATCTCCCTTGGAAGCGCAGATACGGGCGTCCAGTTTATCACAACGCCAGCCACCCGATTTTTCTCCCTCAAAACAACATCGTCCACCTTTGTCATGTTAAGCACCATTGCGCCTGCATCACAGGCCGCGGCAATCAGCTTTGAGCATGCGTGCGGGCCATTTGTGACGTAAAGGCCTTTGGAGTATTCTTTATAGGGCACGCCAATCTCGTCAAGCACCTTGTGTCCAGGAGCCCTTACAGTTATCTTGTTCATCAGATAGCCCCCTATCCAAAAGCCTCCTCCGAGATAGTTGTTCCTCTCTATTATGAGGGTTTTGACACCGTTGGACGCAAGGTCCCTTGCAGCAACAAGACCGCTTGGACCCCCTCCAACAATGACAACATCGCTTTCCACATATTCTCCAAAGTCTTTCGAAAAGCCCTCTACGATGGCCCTTGTAACTTCTTTTTCTGATACACTGTCGAACATGGCTTAATTATAATGCATAACGTCTTAAAGGTTATTAAGCAGCGCAATCCTTTCGGCGATTATTTTTTTAAGCGTCTCTACCCTTTCCTCAAAATCGCTGCCGGACACGGCCATTATCTCTTTTTCCCCGATATTGAACACTTTTTTAATCTTTTCATACTTTTCTTCATCGACATTTAGTATGCTTTTGTCTTCCACGCATCCGTATTCATCGGCGAGCTCTTCAGGATATCTTTCTGATATTGCGACAATCTCCGTAGAGCCCTCAAGACCGAAAAGCTCAAAGGCGCTTTTTATCTGCCTGCTCAGGGAGGCCCTCACAACAACTTCGATTAATGGACTGTTTGATATGTTATCTTTTCTTAAAAATGCCTTCTCTGCCTGGGAGATGGCAGAATTTATGTGCTCCTCTCCTGCGATGCAACCCGAACTTATGAGCTGGACATCTTTGTACTTGTCCAGGGCCTCCATCCCGGGGGGCCTTTTGCACCTTAAGGGCACTCCCTTCAAACCTCTGCCCCCTCCAAAGCGTGGCCGCACGAGCACCCGTGCTCCTCTGGAATGTTTTTTATTGCACCTTCTACAATTTTTCTTAACTTTTCCTCGTTTTCTTTTACGATTTTCATAAGCTTGGTGGACGAAAGTTTCTCATTTGATAGGCCAGCTGCCGGGTTTGCTACAACGCAGACAGAGCCGTAGCAGATTTCCATTTCCCTTGCTAGAACAACCTCTGGAACGCCAGTCATTCCTACAACGTCTCCACCAAGGCCTTTGAGCATCCTGATTTCAGAAGGGGTCTCAAATCTAGGACCCTGCATGCAGGCATAGACGCCATTTGAAAAGACCTTTGATACGCCCCCTGCCGATTTTATGAGGGCGCCTCTCACCTCAGGACAGTATGGACTGGACATGTCAATGTGTACCACCCGATTATCATAAAAGGTTGAATTTCTCCCACAGGTAAAATCCAAAAAATCATGGGGTATCACCACATCTCCCGGACCTAGAAAATCTCCGATTCCCCCAACAGAGTTTGTGGATAAAATTCTATCTACTCCGACTTTTTTTAGGGCATATATGTTTGCGCGGTAGTTTACTTTATGCGGGGGCGTTGAATGGGATTTTTTGTGCCTTGGAAGGAATGCAACCTCTTTTTCGTAAAATTCTACGATTTTTATCTCTGGCGAATCACCGTAGGGTGTCTCTACATTTTTGACCTCTACTTCTTTCATGCTTCTTGGGTCGTATATCCCGGTCCCGCCTATAATACCTATCATACCATACCATTCAGGCAGGCAAATTTAAGCCTTTTGTTAAGGGAATCGGTCCTAAAATACGGAGAAACTTTAAAAAGACCGGGCTGCGAGGCTATTTAGAGGTGGGCGCAATTACACTATCAGAAGAGGTTAAGGATAATCTTTCGGCCCAAATACGTGAGAAGAACTGGCCTAAAGTAAACGAGATTTCAGTAGAGATTCACCCCTATGACCTCTGGGAATTTATAGAAGAGCTTTCCGAGGACACCCAGCAGGAAATCCTCTCAAACTTCAGGAGAAGGATTCTTGTCGAACTCATGCCGGAGCTTCCGGATGAGAGGCAAATCGAATTTGTTGAAATCATCTCTCCAAAGAGGGCCGCAGAACTCCTTACAACGATGCCCTCGGACGATGGGGTGGATGTGCTCATAAACCTTCCCCTAGACGTCAGAAGGAAGATTCTCAGATATTTTAAAAAAGAAGAAAGGGAGGATATACGAAGACTTCTCAAGCATCCCGCAGATTCTGCCGGGGGGATTATGGCGACAGAGGCCGTGTACCTACCTGAGGAGGTTTCAGTAAAAGAGGCAATAGATTACCTAAGAGAAACGGCGAGGGAATTTGAGACGATTTACTACGTTTACGTATCAGATAAAGAACAGAAACTTGTGGGGGTTTTGTCACTGAGGGACCTTGTCCGTGCGCCGGGTGATGATATGCTTAAGGATATTATGAACCCTGACGTAATCAAGGTAAATGCTGAAATGGATCAGGAAGCTGTTGCAAGAATAACTGCAGATTATGACCTTGCAGTGGTGCCGGTGGTAGATGATAACAACATACTTCTTGGCATAGTTACGATAGATGACGTTTTAGATGTAATTGAGGAAGAGGTAGTCGAGGACATGGGCCACCTCGCAGGCACGGGGGAGAAGATAGACAAGCTAATTGACGCACCTTTACTAACTGTCGTCAAGGCACGGCTGCCCTGGCTCATTTTCGCTCTTATCGGGGAGGGCTTGATATCCTCATATGTCCTTAAATTGTTTGAGACAACCCTGGCAGCTTTTATAATGCTTGCCCTCTTTATCCCGGTCATTATGGCACTGGGCGGTAATGTGGGCGTACAGTCGTCCACAATTTTCATAAGAGGTCTTGCAACAAAGGATATCGAAAAACCCGGGAGATATTTGCTAAGAGAGCTAAAAATCGGATTTATCATGGGAATTTTGATTGGGGTCGGAGTTACAATAGTTGCACAATTAGTGGTGAAGATGCCTATAATTGGAATCATTGTCGGTACAAGCATGTTTTTCACTATGACGCTTGCAAGCGTGACAGGGATATTGATTCCAGGACTATTCAGCCGCATCGGAATTGATCCTGCGATATCTTCCAGTCCATTAATTTCGACTACCCAGGATATCTTAAGCCTCACTATCTATTTTTCACTTGCAAAATCAATGCTTAACTTTCTTTCTTAGGGGAGACGTGGAGCCTCCATAATCCAAACCATGCTCACTGCTCCACTATTTTTAAAATTTAAGACAATTGGTCCCCTACCGGAGTTGACATTTTTTTGATGGAGCGGATAGACAGGAAAATCAATATAGAAAGTATCAAAACTAAAGTCACATTTATTGCAAAATCTATCTGGTTTATCTTGCCCAGGATAAACAGGCTCAAAGTAGTCGCCATAAGCCAGACGGCTACAATGAGGATAGCAAGTAATATATATATAGAAATCCCGTGGCCTTCAACGACAGAGTCCACTCCTCTTCCTACCAGAGCTACGATTGCCGCAAATGAAAGTAAGGTAATTGATTCCGAAATAAAAACTGGAACCGAAATCATGAGATTTCCATATGTAACCCCTGCATCGGTTATTGCATTAAGACCAGAAAGCATCCCCACAGTTGCGATTAACGCGGCAACGGCATAGAAAAAAAAGCTCACCTTGCCGGTAGTAAACGAGGATTTGAATTCATGGTAAAATCTCATAATTTGCTCTTCGAGGCCAAAGCCCTTTACTAGGAGAAATGTTCCTATGATACCTACGGTAAGCCTCCATCCTCGCTCCCCTAAAAGAGAGTACAATATCAACGCGATACTCGGGATCCCGATAATAACCCTGGAAAGTTTTGGGTCCCTTATAATGTCTTTTATAAAGCTCTGAATTGCGTAGTACGTACTCTCCAGCTTTTCGTTCTGTTTCACTATCAGCCGTCTTAAGGAAATGACATTTGTTTGGGATTGGATTATGGGGAGTATATACTCATCTTCTGCGCCGTCAGTTACTACTATGACCCCTTTGGGGTTGACCTTTTCTAAGACCTCTTCAAGCTGCTTTGAAATATTCATGTCAGATTCAACGCCAACGTTTTCACTTCCCACTAATGCGGCAACCTCCACATCTTTCCCTTCCTTTGTTAGATTGTCTCCTATTTTTATGGTCTCAAAGAGGGCATTTGCGTCTGATTCAGAGGGGTCTTTCATGATAAGTCTAGTAGCGACATCAAGCGTCTTTTTTCTACCGTAAATGAGACCTTCCTCCCCCAATTTACTTTTGATGTCACCATCTCGGTCTACACACAAAACCAGGATTTTTTCTAGGCTCATACCAAATTAAATCTCCTGAGAAGATATATATCTTCTAGATCTAGCTTTTCACCATTTTTAAATCGCTCGTATACCCTTTTTGCTCTATCTCCCATCTCTT
>JAZFTU010000092.1:0-3729 GCA_036446855.1 Hydrothermarchaeaceae archaeon (SeqCode)
AATTAAATTCATTCTCTATTGGAACGCCGTAATACCTAATTCCATAATCTTTCTTCCCCACTAGAGCGATGGCAGGGCTCCTGGCAATTTCATATTTTTTAACTGCATCCCCATCCTTGTGAAAATCGAAAGTTACAAGCTTTATTTTCTCTGATAGGCGTGACACTTCCTCAAGTAGCCCTTTTGCTATGTCAGAAGAATCAGAATTAGAATTAGAAAAAAATATCAACGAAACCTCCCTCTCCAGATTTTCTATAAACATCTCCCTCAGAAATTCTCGGTCCTCCTCAGAAATATATTTCATTTATTCATCTCCGCCTGAAAGGTACTTTACGGCAGAAAGCGCTGCTATCTGGCCCTCTCCTACTGCCTTTGCAATCTGAAATGGAGGTCCTATGCAGTCTCCGGCTGCAAACACGCCGCCTATATTAGTAGACATTTGGCTGTCTACTTTGATAAACCTCTTTTTCATTTCAAGTCCCAAAATAATGGCCCCGGGGGATATATCCTCCTTTAATATGAAGACCCCCCTCACCCGGATTTTTTCCTTTTCTGAATCAATTTCTATAAGGCCTTTTACGGCTTTTAATGAGCGCGGCTTGATATTTGCAATTTGAATTGAATCTGAAAGTTTGCCTGTCATTTTATACTGCGGGATGTAGACAACCTCGCATCGATATTCCTCGCTTAGGGTCCTTGCGTCTTCTTCACCCTCTTTGCTGTATGCAATCACCGCAACCTTTTCTCCCTCAAAGACCAGCCCATCGCAGGTGATGCAGTAGCTTACACCTTCCCCAATCAGGCCCTCCTCACCTGCAATTTTTTTCTCACTTATCACCCCCACCGCAAGAATCACTGATTTAGCCTCAACAGTATCTTTTTCAGTATAGACAATAAATCTCCTGCCCCTGCGGGATATCTGAAGGACCCGGGCCTTTTTTATTTTTATTCCCATCTTGTCGAGGTGACTGGAAAAGGCCTCGACCAATTCTTCACCCTTGGCAAATGGAAATCCCGGGTAATTAGGTATAACCTTGGCTTTATGAAATTTTTGCATGGGATTTCCTGCCTCTACTAGCAGGACTTCCTTTTTTCTAACCGATGCATTTATTGCAGCACTTACTCCTCCAGGTCCCCCGCCTACTATGGCCACATCATAACTTTCTTTTTTGAGTCCTCTTAATGATATCACTTATACTGGTCTCCGATTAAAAAGACAGGACCATGTCTGCCGGAACCATGACATCTGCATAAAAGGTCGTCGGGTCTGCAATGCTGACTCCCTCAATGATGTCCTCGTCCTTAAATTCAAATAGGTCCTTGTTCAGCGGGCAGGCCAAAAGGAGCGCGCCTTCCATCTCTAGCATTGTCATCATATCCTCAGGGGTGGGCAGGGCCATCTCATCCATCTTTGCCATTATCCGGTCCTGGATTTCTTGCGGTTGGTCTGGCATACATTTTAATTCTTTTATTTTCTCTTTGTGAACCACGTTTATCCCGCGAGAACCGAAAAATAGGGTTACATCAGAACCCTCTCGCAAAAGGCTCAGCGCAGTCATAAGACCGTTGAATACCTGGCAAAGCTCATCGTGGAAAATCAATACAGAAACTTTCTTTTTACCCATCTATTGAACACCTCAACCTCTTATTTACAATATATTGTGATACAATGATATTTAAATATATCTCTTTTTTCTGCATATTTATCAGAAAACAGAAATTTATATATATTAAAGTATCATAATATATCATTTATGATAGACGAAGAAACAAAGAGATTCGAGTTGAAAGTAAAGGTCTTTAAGATTTTCAGCGACCCAACCCGGCTCAGGATACTGGAAGTGCTCAGGGAAAAGGAGCATAATGTCTCAGAGCTAATCGAAAAGCTCAACCTCAAGCAATCGACGGTTTCCCAGCACCTAAAGATGCTCAAGGATTGTGGGGCCGTGGTAAACAGAAAAAACGGAAGGGAGAGCATTTACATGATCAGGGATGAGAGGATTGGAAAAATCATAGACCTCGGGGAGGAAATACTCATATTAACTGTTGAGGACATGGCAAACTGCGTGTGCAAGTAGTAAGGCGCAAGCAAAATAGGGCAGCCATTCATAGCGTTGCGACAATTTTCTCTTGCAGCGCTCTGATGCCCGTTTTGTTCAATGCTGATACTCCCAGAAAATCCTCGCAACTGTATTTTCCAATGTCAATTTTGTTTAGGATGTAAAGCCTTGGAACATCACCTGCATCAATTTTTGCAAGGGTTTTTTCGCAGATTTCCTTCTTTCTAAAAAATTCCTCTTTTTCATCAGATGCGTCCATGACTATTAGTATCAAATCTGAATTCTTTATCTCATCAAGGGTTGCCCTGAAGGCACTGATGAGTTCGTGCGGGAGATTCCTTATAAATCCAATGGTATCCATTAAAAATATCCCACCTTCCATTGCAGAAGTTTTGCTCTTAAGCGTGGTAAAAAGTTCATTCCTCTCTTCTTTCTTTGTACCGGTAAGGCTGTTTAAAAGAGTCGTTTTCCCAACATTAGTGTATCCCACAATGGAGACTATCTTCCCTATCTTTCGCCTCCTTATCCCCTGCTGGAGCGTTCTTACCCTGTACTTTTCGAGCTTGGACTCGATTTTCTTTATCCTCCTATGGATATTTGCTATTGTGCTGTGGATGATGTACTCGCCTGTTGACCCATAGCCAGGGTGGTCTGCCTTCATCCTGATTCCTGCCGCCATCTTGATGTAGGGAATATTTCTTTTTAGCCTTGCAAGTTCTACCTGAAGTTTTGCCTCGTTTGATTTTGCGTGTTTTTCGAATACATTCAAAATAAGGTCGTACTTGTCAATAACAGGCACCCTGAGCTCTTTTTCAAGGCTCATTACCTGCCTTGAGTTTAGGTAATTCTCAAAAATTACGAGCTTTACTTCATGTTCAACTATGAAAGTTCTTATCTCCTTTACCTTGCCAGTCCCCACCAAAAACTTCGCGCGGGGCCTTTTGTCCTGAGTGAAAATCTCTGAAACATTGCATCCTCCGGTATCTGCAAGCATGGAGATTTCTGACTTTCTCACGTAAAACTCTTCTTCTTTAAGCATCACTATAACCGAGTTTAAGCCTGTCATTGCACTCTCCTATAGTCTGTGCCTCATAGCAACAGAAAGCCCCTTTTTTACCCTCTCCATCTCTCTACCATTTAGAACTGCCCTTCCTACTCCTATAGCCTCATCTTTAAAAATTACTATAACCTCTTCACCGGGCCTTATTCTCTCATCGGCAGCATCCACCCCGACTCCGAAGATGTTGCTTGTATCCGGTTTAAAGGATATTTCTACCCGATTTTTCCCAAAATCCTTAAGCATCCTCCCGCCTTCTAGAGTTAATGCCAGATGTCCAGTGCTCCTGCTTATGGCCGCAACCTGGCTTCCGGAGAAAAATAACCGCCCCCTATTTTCTCCTGTTCCGAGAGGAAAGAGAAATTCTTTCGCCCCCTTTCCGAACTGAAAGTCACAGAGATTCCGGTCTGGCCCTATCATATCCCTTTTTTTTGGACCGAATTTCTCAAGGGCATTTGAAGTTTCCGATAGAAGCGCATTTAAGCACTCTTTCGACCGGATATTATCTCCGGTCAACGGAATGTCCAGCTCATTTGCAATATCACTGTACGCCCCGTCCACATGCGCTATAACTTTCGTTTTTGACTTCTCCATGTAGTCCCTCAGCAGGCG
>JAZFTU010000093.1:0-5655 GCA_036446855.1 Hydrothermarchaeaceae archaeon (SeqCode)
TGGTTCAGGACGATTTCTGGTACGGCGTTTGATTTGATCTCGATTACGACGCGCATTCCATCACGGTCTGATTCGTCGCGGAGGTCAGATATACCCTCGATTCTCTTGTCTCTCACAAGGTCTGCAATGCCCTCAAGGAGCTTTGCCTTGTTCACCTGGAACGGGAGCTCGGTAACTATAATTCTTGCCCTTTTGCCCTCTTCTTCTATTGTTGCCCTCGCCCGTATCCTTACGGACCCTCTCCCAGTCTCGAATGCATCCAGTATTCCCTTCCGACCCAGTATGAATGCCCCCGTCGGAAAGTCCGGGCCCTTGATTACGGTCATTAGTTCCTTTAGTTCTGCATCGGGGCTTTCTATGAGCATTGTTATGGCATCTACGACCTCTCCGAGGTTATGCGGGGGTATGTTGGTCGCCATTCCAACGGCAATTCCTGAAGAGCCGTTCACAAGAAGGTTAGGTAGCTTTGCGGGTAGAATTGACGGCTCCTGTAAAGACTCGTCGAAATTAGGCTGGAAATCTACTGTCTCCTTTTCGATGTCTGCCAAAAGTTCCTCTGCGGCCTTGTGGAGCCTTGCCTCGGTATATCTCATAGCGGCGGCAGAGTCCCCATCCACAGACCCGAAATTTCCCTGGCCGTCTATGAGTGGATACCTGAGCGAAAAATCCTGCACCATCCGCACAAGCGCATCGTAGACGGATGTGTCCCCATGGGGGTGGTACTTGCCCAGGACCTCACCAACTATCCTGGCGCATTTTTTATAGGGCCTTCCCGAACTTAGACCCAAATCCTGCATTGCATAAAGGATTCGCCGGTGTACCGGTTTTAACCCGTCCCTCACATCCGGAAGCGCCCGGCCAATGATTACACTCATGGCATAATCTATGTAAGAACGCTTCATCTCGTCCTCTACTCTTACAGGTACGATTATCTCTCCTTCTTGTGTCTCTGCCGCCATGATATCTGATTATAACCTCTAAATATCAAGCACGCTTACGTCTTTTGCATGCATCTGAATAAACTCCCTTCTGGGCTCTACCTTCTCCCCCATCAGGATAGTGAATATCTCGTCTGCTTTCATTGCATCCTCGATAGTTACCTTTTTTAGGGTCCTTGTCGCCGGGTCCATCGTCGTATCCCATAGCTGATGCGGATTCATCTCTCCGAGGCCCTTGTAGCGCTGGATAGTAACGCCGATTTTCCCACGATTTATGACATGTTCTATCAGCTCTTCGGCCGAATATATGGGAGTTTCCTTATCACCCAATTTTATCATTGTGGGCCGTTCTTTAGAAATCCCGATTTCCAGATGGACATCTATTAATTTTCTAAATTCGATTGACTCCAGTAGTTTTCCACTGAAGCTTCTTTTAATTCCTTTGAGGCTGTATGAAACAAGATATTCGTCTTCTTTTTTTTCGATATTTATTTTAAATTTGTCTTCTTGATCATTTCTTTTGATAGCCTTTATGGCCCCCTCCAACTCTGGATAGGAGTTGTCTCCATAGTCTCCTTCGATGAGAAGGGCGTTGAGTAAACGGGAATGCATTCCCCTGCCTTTTACTACGTCGCTCAAATGCTTGTACTCAATAAGCTTTTTTAAAAGAGGTTTTAATTCTTCTTCAGTTAATGTCATGTCCGTCTTCTTTGAATAAAAATTCAGGTCCTTGAGGCCGAATTTCATGATGGATTCCTCAAGCTCTCTATCCGAGTAAACGTATACCTCATATTTTCCTTTCTTTATCCTGTAAAGCGGCGGCTGGGCTATGTACACGTATCCGGCCTCAATTAAAGGTTTCATGTGCCTGAAAAAGAATGTCAGTAGCAGGGTGGTTATGTGCGCACCGTCCACGTCCGCATCCGTCATTATTATAATCTTGTGGTACCTCGCCTTTGTAACATCGAAGTCTTCCTCGCCTATGCCTGAACCTATTGCCGTTATCATAGTGCGAATTTCTATGTTCTTGAGCATCTTGTCCATTCGGGCCTTCTCTACGTTCAGTATCTTCCCACGAAGAGGTAAAATCGCCTGATATCGCCTGTCCCTGCCCTGTTTTGCAGAGCCGCCTGCAGAGTCGCCCTCGACCAGGTACAGCTCGCTAACTGCAGGGTCTTTTTCAGAGCAGTCTGCAAGCTTTCCGGGAAGAGACCCCCCATCGAGTGCGCTCTTTCTCCTCGTAAGCTCCCTTGCCGTTCTTGCTGCAATCCTTGCCCTCATCGCCAGAAGTGACTTTTCCACAATATTTCTGGATATTTCCGGGTTCTCCTCTAAAAACTCGGAAAGACCCTCTCCTGTGAGGGACTCTACAATGCCTTTTATCTCCATGTTTCCGAGCTTTGTCTTCGTCTGGCCCTCAAACTGTGGATTTGGAAGTTTCACACTGATTATCGCTGCCAGGCCCTCCCTTGCGTCTTCCCCTGAAAGGGACTCGCCTTCTTTAAATATCTTGTTATTTCTGCCGTAATCGTTGACCAACCTTGTCAGTGCTGACCTGAACCCTGCGAGGTGTGTACCCCCCTCAATCGTGTTTATGCTATTTGCAAAAGAATAGATGCTTTCTGCGTATCCATCGTTGTACTGCATCGCAACTTCAAGATATACGCCATTTTTTGTCTTTTCAATGTAAATGGGCTTTGCGTGCATGGCATTTTTGTTTTTATTTAGGTACTGAACGAACTCTACTATCCCGCCGGAGTAGTGGAATACCTCCTCTTTTTCGTATCTTTCGTCTGCAAATATGATTTTTACGCCTTTGTTTAGAAATGCCAGCTCCCTTAGCCTGTTTGTAATTGTCTCAAAATTAAAGTCTATCGATTCAAAAATGGAATCATCGGGCATGAATGTTATTCTGGTGCCGGTCTCTTTGGAATCTCCTATGACTTTAAGTTCTGATGCGGTCTTCCCCTTCTCGTACCTCTGTAAATATGTCTTTCCGTCACGTCTCACCTCCGCCTCCGTCCACGTGGAAAGGGCGGTTACAACAGAGACGCCAACCCCGTGGAGGCCTCCAGAAATCTTGTAGACCTTGTTGTCAAATTTTCCGCCTGCGTGCAGGGTCGTCATCGCTATCTCAACGCCGGGTTTTTTGAGAGTTGGATGAATATCTACGGGTATGCCGCGCCCATCATCCAAGATAGTGACACTGCCGTCCCTGTGAATGGTTATCTCGATGTTACTACAGTACCCGGCAAGCGCTTCGTCTATGCTGTTGTCAACTACCTCGTAGATGAGATGATGAAGGCCTGAAAGGCCAGTAGTCCCGATATACATGCTGGGCCTTTTGCGCACGGCCTCAAGGCCTTCTAATACCTCGATTTGTTCTGCCTTATACTGCTCATCTTCTTTGTCCATTTCAATTCCTCATATTGAATAATTCAACCAATTAATCCAGTCCCGGAAAATATCTCTTGGTAGAATATGTTTTTCGGGCATATAAAGGTTGCCTATTTTGGGCCTTTTACAGAAAATGCACTAAATCTCTTAAGCCGGAGGCTTTTTGACAAAAAAAGCTATATAGACAGGCAAAAATACCATCTTACCATGAAAACCTGGGTAGAAAAATACCGCCCGACTACTCTTAGGAATGTTGCAGGGAATCCCGCCTCTATTAAAAAGCTCCTTAGCTGGACAGATGAATGGACTTGCGGCACTCCAAAAAAGAAGGCTGTACTTTTATACGGACCTCCAGGAACCGGAAAAACCTCTGCTGCTTCTGCTCTTGCAAATGACTTGAACTATGATATTGTAGAGCTTAATGCCTCTGATAAAAGGACGCATGGAATTGTTAACAGGATTGTTGGAAACGCCTCGACTTCTGGTGCCCTCATTCCCGGTAAGAGGAAGATTATTATCTTAGACGAGATAGATGGTATCCACAAAAAATCTGACTATGGTGGGCTCGCCGCAATGAAAAAATGGATAAAGTCCTCTTTTCAGCCTATCGTTTTAATAGCAAACGATCCATGGTCTCTCCCCAAAGAATTTCGGGCACTCTGCGAGATGGTGGAATTTAGAAAGATTGACCAGCGGACAGTCCTTAGGATACTAAAAAACGTATGCACCAAAGAAGCCATCGCAACAAATGAGCAGGTCTTAAAGATCATTACCACAAATTCTGGAGGGGACCTAAGGTCTGCCTTAAATGATTTACAGAGCTTAACTCCAGGTAAAAAATCTCTTAATATAAAAGATTTGGATTCTCTTAAGATGAGGGATTTACAGATTAGAATATTTGATACTCTAAAAATGATTTTCAAAACTACTTCAGTCGACAGGGCAAGAGAGGCCATATTTGACTCTGAGGAAAACCAGGATACGATAATGAAGTGGATAGCAGAAAATCTGCCTTTGGAATATGAGAGGGAGGAAGACCTAAAAAGAGCATATGACAATATTTCCAAAGCAGATGTATTTATGGGCAGGATATCAAAGCGCCAGGATTGGGGGCTCTTAAAATACGCAACAGACCTCATGTCAGCAGGTGTTGCCTTATCAAAGAAAGAGCCCTACACAAAGTTTACGCGATATCAGTATCCAAAAACCTTCATCGTTTATGCAAAGACGAAAGGCAAGAGGGCAAAAATGAGCGCAATTTCTGATAAGATGCTTGAAAAGTGCCACGGCTCAAAAAGACTTATGGAGACTGAGTTTTTCCCTATGCTAAAGACTGTTTTTACAAAAGACCTGGAGATGGGTGCAAATATCGCATCAGAGTTAGAACTTACCAGCGATGAAATACAGTTCTTCGCAGGTGAAGAGGGACGCGTAAGAAAGTTAGAAAAGAGGGCAGAGGATATTACAGCTGAAAGGATTAGGGCCCAGATTAGGAGTGATAAGCAGGTCTCCCTGTTTGAGTTTGGTGGTTAAAGTTCTACTCCCGTTGGGTATTTTTCATTAAAAGACGCTCTTAGTGTTTGGAAGCATTCTCTCTGTCTTTTTTTGAGTACCTCGTCTTCATGGGAGCGGCCCTTGTTGTGCTCGTCTTCATGTATCAATTTACAGGGATTGTGTGCTTCCTCATAATGCCGGATATTTCTTACGCTCTTGTCTTCCAGACGGCACGCATCCAGATAATTTTCATCACATATTACGTCTTCAGAAAAATGTGTGGTTCCTCCCCCTCCGCATGTATACCCGTACGGCTCGTCTTCTCTAATGGGCTCATAGCCAGTGAAAAGGCCTATTTCATTAAAAAAACATCCCCGGTCAATAACTATAACATCTGTTGCCTCTAATTTAAAGCCCCAATATTCAAGTATGTCCAGATACATTTTTACCTGTTCTAATCGGTTTAAGGGCCCTCTTTTTTCTTCGATTATCAAAATATCCTTGTAAATTTCAGTGTTTTCGTCAACCCATGTTTTTGTTATTGGCACTTTCGTGCTGAGGAAAAAAATCATTGATTTTTCTAAATAATCCGGTCCGACTTTTTCTAGCATGTATGTCAAGTTTTCCCTTAAATCAATTTCAGAGGAAGGTATTTCGTCCAGTTGGACCAAATCTGGATTTGCTTCTTTTTTTGTCTCATTTTTGATTTCTTCGATTGTTTCAACAGAGGAAAGATTTACATTTTCTGTTTTAGGACCTTTATTTTCAGATACACAGCCTGTCGCAATCAGGGTTCCAAGAACAATTAGAACCAGAAGCAAGGAAA
>JAZFTU010000094.1:0-10620 GCA_036446855.1 Hydrothermarchaeaceae archaeon (SeqCode)
ATAGAGGTCCAGCCACAGACAGACTATAGCATCTACAATCGAAATGAAACAATTAACGTAACAGGCAATGTCACCCTGGACACCCACAACCTGAGCTTTAAGGCAAACGCCACCATAACCGATTCTAGCGGTGCTAATGTCTCTGTGAATCTTACGAGTTCTGCAGGCCTATTTTTGGGAAATTACACCCTGCCAATTGGTGCAGTCACCGGGGTCTGGAATCTGACTGTGAGGGTATATGACAAGAGCGACTACCTTCTCAACAGCACTCTGACCACCTTCAACGTGACTGACATATATATTGTCGACATTTCGGTCCTTACCTCGCCTGCGCTTGTCAATTTTACCGCACTTGCAGACGTGGCCGTATTGACATTCAGAAACGACACTGGAATCCCGGGAGCAAGCCTCTCCTGTTCTTACCAGAATAACGGCACGGTGGATGTAACAAATATAACTGATAGCGGCCTAGGAAATTACTCCATAAACTGGACGGCCCCGGATGTAGGGACATACAATCTCACCTGCAATGCCACACTGTACAACAACACGGGGACAGACAACGTCACATTCATAACAACAAATAAGGATACGACCCTGCTGAATATGACGCTCTCAACAACGTCATACAACATAAGCTGGATAACACAGACTGCTAATCAGACCTTCAACGCCACATTCAACATTACAAACATAGAACCCGGCTATGCCTTTTTCGTAAACGTCACTTTGAATAATACAGGGGGCTGGGCAATGAATGTGACAAGCCCGTATTCCTGTGGCGACATCTACCCCCTGGGCTCGTGCATAATTGAATTTGAGGTAACAGTGCCAGAAAAGACCCCGCCAGGCATATTCAACCTTACTGCAAATGTTACATGGGAAAACTTCAATGGAACGAAAAACTCATCATTCGACTGGAAAAACATTACCGTTGATTCAAATCCCGTCCTTGAGATAATCCAATCGGGGCTTAATGGCACTTTTGCAGAAAATACCGGTGGGCTCCTGGGCACGTTTACAGTAAATTCTACAGGAAACGAAAACCTAAGCCTCGTAAACTTCAGCTGTCTATCGGGCGCTTTATGCAGCAATTTTAGTCCGGTGTTCACGCCTCTAACTCTTAGTAATTTATCCGCAGGAAACTGGACCAATGTAACTGTGGATATTACAATCCCGAACGGCTATCCCCCTGGAAACTACACAGGCCTCGTAAATGCATCTTATGGGAGCGCATGGGATACTATTACATTAAATGTCACGGTAAATACCACAAAGAGCTGGTCCTATGCAAATGTTTCATCATGCCCTAGAACCGCAATCCCGAACATGACAGGTGAAGTTTGCGAGCTTGAGATAGACAATACTGGAAACGTTGACTTAAATTTTACGATAACTCCAGAAACCAATTCCACAAACCGTGTAAACTATACGTATTCAAACGAGACCAACTTTACCGTTATGGCAAATACAATCCGCAGAATTTTCTTCGGATACAACACGACAAATGCCCCAAACCAGACCAATATTACCGTATATAACATCGACGCAACAGACCCGGAAGCGTCACCAGATGATGCAAATCTTACGATAACTTTGAACATCGTGCTGGGTCCGGACATAAATTTCGATGCCACATCAAGGGTACCGCAGCTTGATGCCGTAACGATAAATGCTACCGTCGATGACAGGTATGGTGCGGGTATTTCGTGGGTGAACGCGAACGTAACGCTCCCTGATGGGACGGTAGATACCGTAAATCTCACAAATGATTCCGTGGTTATCCAAGGCGGAATGTCCAACTGGTCTTTAAACTACACCAATACCTCGCTTCGAGGAACCAACTACAGCGTCAAGGTCTTCACATGGGACGATGGGGGGGGCTATGGAGAATCTGCATCAAAGAACTTCACGGTTTATGCCAAGCTATCGATTTACATCACTCCCTCTCCATTGAGCATAGAGCAGGGAAGCAGCGGGCGATTTTTCATCTATGTAAACGATTCAAACAGCGCACAATTGCTAAATGCAAACGTGTCTATTGAAATAACCACCAAAGTTGCCTGGGGGCCATACACGTACATCACAGATGGGAATGGGTATGCAGCGTCAACCTCCTATACAATCTTGGCTGGCGACCCGACAGGCCAATGGGACTGGAATGCGACAATAGGGTATAACGATACCATAGGAAACGAAATCATCACCGAAACCCGGTCCGGGTACTTTTCAGTTATCCTCGAAGGCGCAACATATACCATTTCAGTGAGCGCAGGTGACCAGTATACGCCTGGCGACAACGTCACGATAATTGCCACCGCCTATGAATCCGGAAATCTAATCGCCGTGGACAATGTCACTTTGAACATCACTGATGACGTCGGAAATGAGATTTCTGCATGGAATCTGACCCAGATTCCCGGCCCTGCTTATAAAGGGGTAATGGAGCTTCCTGCAAACTTTACCCCGGGCGCATATTTTGCCAAGGTGACTATGTTCTACAGCACCATCCTCCCTGACAAACCCTCAAATATTGACTACTTTGAGGTCCTTTCATACACGCCCCAGCTCACTCTGGAAGTGGACGTAGGGGATATCTACAAACCAGGGGACCTCGTATCTTTTACTGCGTTTGTAAATGACCAAAATAACCAGTACATATCCGATGCCAATGTAACTATCAGGCTTACCGACACGAACGGCACGGCAATTGACATTAACATGACGGCTGTAAACAGTACCACCCCCCCAAAATACATCGCCAATTACACCCTGCCGGGAAATGCGCCCTTCGGGGCGTATATCGTGTTCGGGGAAGCGGCATACAACGCAGGATATGCCTCTGACGTGGACATCCTGGAAGTCTCAGACACCCTGTTTACAAAGGTATCGATACCCTCGACAGTTTACCTCAACTCCACGATGACAGTTTCTGTAATCGTCGTAAATCCCCTGACGAGCAATGGAGTGGACCCTGACTCAATATCTCTACTTATATACAGCACCCAGAACTCAACCCTCACTTTATGGCGCAACCTGACAAAGTCTAACTTTGCACCGGGTGATACCGGCCTGTTCAACTATACCGAGACACTGGACGGCTCAACCCCCCTTGGCTCTTACATGGCACTTTTGGAAATTACAGAAGGAACCTACAGGGTTTGGGGCATGGAGACCTTTACCATAGACTCTGGAATTTACTATGACGTCATGATTTCGAATGTTTCTGACCCCTTGGCACAAGGAGGAGACCTTGAATTTACAGTAAATATAACCAACATGGGCGAATTTTTGAGCCAGGATGTCGTTATCAGTTACTGGATTGATGACGGTTCTGTCTTCAGTGATTCCGAGCCGCGCGCAATACTCCCGAAAGGACAGTCCGACATATTTTCAAAAACCTTTTCTTCAGTAAACCTGCCCGCAGGCTCCCACCTCCTTTACGTCAGCGTGGGCTACAACAACGTGCCCATCGCAACTGCGAGCAAGACATTCCAGATTAAGGATGGCGGCGGAGGTGGCGGCGGAGGTGGAGGAGGTGGCGGCGGAGGCGGAGGAAAGCCCCCGGATGAGGACGTAGCTACTACCGGAACTCCAAAGCTCTCTATTGTAGCGTTTTATCCCCCTGAGGTCCACGTGGAACGCGGAGGGGTGGCATACCTTGTGGCCACGGCAGAAAACCTCGGGGGTGCAGACCTTCACGATTTATCTGCTACAATTTCTGGCATCCCCGAGGACTGGTATGAGGTAATAAAAGGGGGGGTGCCAATGCTCAAAGCGGGGGAAAGCTCCGACATTTTGATACAGATAAAGGTTCCTGAAACTATCGCAGCACAATCGATAACACTTACCGTAAAAGTGACATCTTTGGAGATGTCATACGAAAGAAGTATAATCATGAGGATATTTTCATCGAGAAACGACATGGTCTATTTTGAAATAGAGAGTGTAAAAAAGACGATGAGGAAAACGGAAGACAGGGCTCTTAGGGCATTAAAAGATGGTAAAAATGTCTCGGCTGTAATGGAAAAAATTGACGAGACACATGTGGAAATTCGACGGGCGGAAAATTTCCTTGGAAATGAAGAGTACACAAAGGCCCTTGGCCATCTGGACAGCGCAAGAGAACTTTTGGAGCAAACAAACGAGCTTTTGGAACTGGCCAGGCTTGAGGGCACTTCCCAAGTGACCCTCGAGGAATCATCTAGATTTGGCCTGTCGACGCTGATTCCAGTAATCATACTCCTTGTAGTTGTCGCACTTGTCGGGACAGTTGCCTACCTCTCCCGCGATAAGATTTCCTTTGCGCTAAAGCCTACGGGAAAGCCGGCCACAAGAAAGGTCAGAGATAGGGGAGCAGATGGCGCAGCCATTGAAAAGTCAAAGAAGCTAAAGGATGAGATATACAAGGTCGAAAGACTCATTTCCACTATGGACGACCAAAATTCAGCCGGACTCCTATCAGATAGCACGTACAATGAGCTTAAAAAGAGGAACCAGAAAAAACTCCAGGGGTTAAATTCTGAATTAAGGCAGCTCAAGGTCTAGTTTTTTACTTTTCCCGTGCTCTTGGACTATGCAGATATATCAGTTACGTCCACATGTTACAGTAGGTGAAAAATATGAATATCAATATGTTCTGCGTATGGTGCGGCGGAAGACTGGACCCGGGAGATGGACAGATGTCATGTCCTGGTTGTGGAACCGACTTTTCCAATATGCTCGTCTCAGAAACCAGATACGAGGACTCAAAAAATACTTTCCTGGAAATGAGCGTGAGCATGGACTGTGTTAAGGCAACTCCTAGATGCCCCCCGGAAATCTATCCAATCACCGCAGGGAAAACCCCTGTGGCATGCGAGTAATTGGGATGACGCTGTCATCCCTTTACTACCCCCTACAGGGCCCCAGTACACACTTTTACGTTAGGTTTATACCTTGCGAATAAGATAATAAGTAGGCGAGGCTAATAGCAGTGGGAATAAAAGATATGCTCATGCACGACGAGACGCTCTTTAAAGACTCAAGGGCGTTTGACCCAGATTACATCCCAAAAAATTTCAACCACAGGGAATCACAGCTTGAGGCCATCGCAACGTGCCTCAGGCCTGCAGTGCGGGGCTCAAGGGCCGTAAACGCACTGATATACGGGCCTCCGGCTACCGGAAAAACCACGGCTATAAACAAGCTCAAAGAAGATCTTGGTGAGGTTGCCCAGGGTGAAAAGGTTGTCATTGTTCATATAAACTGCCAGATTCATTCGTCCAAATTTTCCGTGTTCTCAGAAATCCATCATGCCGTGGTCGGGCACACTCCCCCAGAGACCGGGGTGCCCTTCAAGAAGGTCTACGAGAGGATATTCAAAAAATTGACTGGTGAGGGCAAAAGTCTCCTTGTGGTGCTTGACGACATGAACTACCTCTTCTACGATAGATATGCAAATGAAATCCTCTATGATATTTTGAGGGTCCATGAAGTGTACCCTGATGCAAAGGCCGCCGTATTCAGCATAGTCTCTGATTTAGAGTTCAGCTATAAAATTGAGGATCGGGTGCGCTCGGTGTTCAGGCCGCAGGAAATTTTCTTCCAGCCATATAAGACAGAAGAGATTTTGGGCATTCTAAAAGAGAGGGCAATGGAAGGATTCCAGTCAGGTGTCATTGATGGGGGGCTCGTATCGAAAGTTGCTCGCCATGCCTTTAGCTGTGGGGACCTTAGGATGGGCATCGAGATTTTAAGAAGGAGCGCCTTTGCGGCGGAAAATGACGCTTCAAGAAAGATTGAAGAGAGGCACGTGGATTCGGCAATTTCCGGGTCTGGACTTCCCACCTTAAATAAGACGTTGGAGTCTTTGGGCCCTGATGAAATCAAACTTTTAAGGCTTATTGCTGCAAAAGGAGAAAAAAACTCAGGAGAGGTATACAAGCTATTCAAAAAAGAGACTGGACTTAGCTATACAAAGTTCTACAGGATTCTTGACAAGCTCGAATCCATACGGCTTATCGATACGAAATTTGCAGAGGGGGGAAAGAGAGGCAGGACGAGAAGCATCATTCTCAGATGCGAAAAAGACGAGATCTTGAAATGACGCTCACCGTTTTGAGGCTTGGACACAGGCAGGTAAGAGACAGGCGAATAACGACCCACATAGCGCTTGTGGCAAGGGCTTTTGGTTCCGATAAACTGATTATGTCTGTGGAGGATAGGGGCGTTGAAAAAAGCGTTGAAAAGCTTGTAAAAAACTGGGGGGGGGATTTTTATGTCGATGCCACAGAGGACTGGAAGGGATACATAAAGAATTTTGAAGGCGGCATTGTTCACCTTACCATGTACGGGATGCCTGTTGACGAGATGATAGGCGAAGTTCAGGGAGGCGACATTCTCGTAATAGTGGGGTCAGAGAAGGTTCCCCGGGAGGTCTTTGACCTTTCTCACTACAATATCTCAATAGGCAGCCAGCCACACTCAGAAGTGAGCGCTCTTGCAATTTTTTTGGACAGATTTTTTGATGGAGCAAGTCTCAAAAAGGATTTTAATGGCAAACTTCAGATACTGCCCTCCAATGGATCAAAAATATTGAGGTGACACAGCAGAGCAACAGGCGATTGTGCACAGAAATGCGCAAAACTGACAGAATCAGTAAAATATAAAAATGATGTTAACTCTTTATGTAAAGGTAGGTGGAATTTTCCTTTGGACAACGGGAAATTGTTAATTGGTAACCCAGAGGCGGATAGCATACTTCTGGAAACTGTCGGCGAAGAAGGCCTTGATGTAGTTCAGTGTTTGATAGATAAAGAAGAGACTGACGAGAATATATCGGAAACCACTGGACTGAGACTTAATACTGTAAGAAAAGTGCTCTACAAACTTTACGACAACAGGCTTGCAAGCTACGTTCGTACAAAGGACAGGGAGATAGGCTGGTACACTTACACGTGGAAATTGGACCTTGGTAAGATGACAGGTATTGTCCAGGTGCGCAAGAAAAACGTTTTAAATGAACTTAACAGAAGACTTGAATTTGAGAAAAATCACGTATTTTTTTCCTGTAATGACGACGACTTAAAATTCTCATTTGATAAAGCTACTGAGAGCGGTTTCAGATGTCCTAATTGCGACTCTCAACTAGAATTTGTCGATAACCAGCCCAACATTTCAAAGATTGAAAATAGAATCAATCGAATCGAAAAGGATCTCAATCAATAAATTCATGCTAGATATTGACATATTAAAAAGTCTAAATTGTTCCAGGACGGTAATAGAGCATTGCATAGCGGTGTCAGAGAATTCTATTGAGATTGCGGACAGAGTAAAACCTGAAACAGACAAGGAACTTATTATGCGAGGGGCAATGCTTCATGATATCGGCAGATGTAAAACCCAGGGGATTTTTCACGGTATTGAAGGTGCTAAAATCATAAGGGAGCTTGGACTCGGGGAAAAAATTGCAAAAATTGCAGAGAGGCACATTGGCGCTGGAATAACAAGAGATGAAGCCGAAAAGATTGGACTTCCCCCTGGGGATTTTTGCCCAAAAAGTCGTGAGGAGAAGATAGTCGCATATGCAGATAACCTGACTAAAGGTGCCAAGACCATATCATTTAATGAGAGCATCGCAAAATTCAAAAAAATACTTGGAAAAAATCACCCCTCCCTAAAGAGGATGGAAGAATTGCACAGAGAAATTCAGAGCTGGATAAGAGGGTAATTCCGTGGTTAAATTCAATGGAATAAGTCACTTTGCAATGGCTACAAGCGATATGGATAGTACCGTCCGCTACTGGAGAGATTTACTTGGCATGAGGCTGGTTGCCGGACTTGGAAAACCCGGATATCGGCAGTACTTTTAGACCTGATTGCATTTTTCGAATGGCCCGATGTAAAACCAGCACCAGAAAATATCTTTGACCATGTCTCTTTTGGAGTTGAAACTGAAGACGAGCTATGGGAGCTAAAGGACAGTCTTTTTATGTTTCTGAAGGCGTTGACCACGGATATACTCCTTTGACCCCAACGGGATACCTGTTGAATTCAGCGCAAGCGTCCAGGGAAGAGACATAAGGAAGAGCCCAGCTATGGTAGACGCTGCTCCGTCAAATGTAACACTTGAGGGGCCAGAGCCCGGGCTCGATGAATGGCCAGCCGTGGAAAAACCCACCCCAAAATCTGAGAGAATAACCTATCCTGGCGATGGAAGCGAGCTATTTGATGGGTCAAAAAAGCAAAGATTTTCCAGGGGCAAAGAGCGGCTATACTCTAAAAAGGCCCTTTATCCAGGAAAAGAACCGCCCCAAGAGAGATTTTTCGCCCTGAGAGAAATCCGTTTTTGACGGTGGCGTTGGCTTGGGAGTAATTGTCGGCTCTTGGGAGAATGCTGACCTGGGAGCATCTGAATGCCCCCGCTCTTGCCGTATGCACTGCCAAGCAGGGTTCTATACGACCGATTTATTTTTGTAGAAGTTATATTGAACTCGCTCTAGCTTGAGGGACCCCCCCAAATCTCTTCTTGCGAGGCGTTATCTGCAGATATGGAAGGCGGCTCTAAAGATAGGGTGAAGAAAAAAATCCAAAGGGCGGACAGTATCCAATGCAGTTAAACTATCTTAGCCCTTCCCTTTCCAGCTGCCTTAGTGCCTTTTCAGATGCCTCCGTCCAAGCGACAGACTTAAAATGCAGTTCCCACAGGTCTTCTAATGATTCCCTGCCGCATCTGACCCTGTCAGCGAGTGTCTTCGCATCAATGGCATTGCTTAGCATTACGCCTCACCTCTTGTTCAGTACTCTTCTCGAACATTTTCCACCACCGTGTTAATTTATTATATATAGGTCTTCACAGGATATATACATTTTGTATTAATGAATAGTGATTTTTTTTACGCCTTTGATGTTTTTTAAGTCTTCGAATAATCCGCCCCCAATCTTCCTGTCGGTGATTACCGTAAATTTCGGGTTTTCAGTAATATGCGGGTCATCGGCCACCGCCTGGCGTATCGATACCCCATGATTTGCTATTTTTCCTGCTATCGTACCGATTATGCCTGGTTTTGAAGCATCTTCCACAGATATTACAATCACCCCCAGGCCCAGGGCCGGCGCAGCGTTCCTCAAGAATGCTATAGACTCCAGGTTTGAGAAAGTGTCCCTCAGTTTTTCGCTTTTGAGGATTCTTTTTGCAGTGGCATCAACAACGCGCCTGTCCACCCCGACCTCTCCCCCTATCTGGGCATGGGCTATCTCCACATTTCCGCACATGACCCTCATGCGGTTGCCTACCCTAAACCCCCTTGCGAGCAGATATTTTGCAACCTTTTTTTGGGCAGGGTACCCCTTAAAACATTTCTCAATTTCGCCCCACATGCCCCTTACTCTGTCTTTGTACAGATATAAATATCTCGGAAAATATTAAAGGGGCGCATACATTAGTAATATAATGGATAGGAAACTAAAAGCTGGAACCTTTTTGCTCATCCTTTTTATATCCCTTTTTGCAGGCTGTCTGCAAGGGGAAAAAGAAGCTCCAAAGGCTGAGCCTAAACCTGTTAAGGAGGTTATCGGAATAGAGGCTGTTTCCCTGGATTTGGGCCATGCCCACGTCCTCGCAATAAGCCCGGAGGGGGAGGTTTTTATGGGCCTCCATGACGGCATAGCTGTGAGCTATGACAGCGGGAAAACCTGGAGGGAGGTCAAAGTAAGTGAGGAAGAGCTTAAGGACTTCATGGCAGTAGCCGTAGACCCGAAGAGCCCGAATTTGATTTACGCTGGGGGACATGGTCACGGGGTGTGGAGGAGCGATGATTATGGGAAAACCTGGAAGCTCCAGGCCGAGGGCCTGCCTTCTGAGCCCGATATCCATGCCCTGGCAGTGGCCCCATCAAGCCCCCGGGTTATTTATGCAATGATTTCAGGGGATGCGATGTACAAGAGCACAAGCAGCGGCGTAACCTGGACCAGAGTCCCTGTTAGTCTGGACACCTATGCCATTACCTCCCTGGCCGTAGATTATGAAAACCCAAATAAGCTCTATATTGGAGGCACTGCCACGGGGGTTTTGATAAGCGAGGACGGGGGCGTAACATGGCAAAAAACTGAAATTGAAAACCTCGACGTGGCATCTCTGGTAATGGACAGCGAAGGCGTGCTCTACGCTGGCACCAAGGGCGGAGTTTACAGTAGCGAGGATCGGGGAGCCAGTTGGAAAATGCTCAAAGAGTTTCAAGTAGAGGCCTTTAATTTGAACTATGCGGTGCCGGGCAATATGTTCGTAGCCACAAAGGATGGCTCGGTCTATATGTCTGCTGATGGAGGAAGCACCTGGTCGGAGGTCTTCAGACCCACAGAAGAGGTCGGGCACTACCCTGCCCCCGGGAAAGGGGAAGAGGAGGGGCTGATCTTAATCGAAGGGCCAGCTGAGATGTACCGGCCCCTTGCATGGGGGGATATGGGGCTTAAAATCGAGGGCAACGTAACTGACTCAGAAAGCGCCCTTGATGGGGCCTTTGACGACACCACCACCTACACCACGGTGCGCACCCAGGGATGCGATTCCAACTACGCCGCAGTGTATGAGTGGCAGATTAAAAAGGGCCAGGAGCAGCCTGTCCTGTACTATCACTGGGA
>JAZFTU010000095.1:0-3769 GCA_036446855.1 Hydrothermarchaeaceae archaeon (SeqCode)
TATTTGATGATGGAGCCCCCCGTCAGCATGGCCCTCTTCTTCTTTTAGCTCTTCCAGTGCTATTATGTGAAAATCACTTAAGATTTTTTCCAGACCGCCTTTATCAAATTTGCTACGGGCCTTTTTGCTTTTATCCGAACATTCCTCTTCCCCATCCCTGCTTGAACTGACATAAAGTCCCAGTACCCCCCCTGGTTTTAAAACCCTTGCCATCTCTCCTGCTGCCTTAATCATCTCATCCCTGCTGAGGAGGCAGATTAGGCTAGCGGACCATATTGCATCCACATTTTCAGAGGGAAAGGGAAGTCTTAGGGCATCGTCCTGAAAGAATTCCACGTTCATTGACTCTTTGATTGAACACAGTGCCATCTCAACAGCTCTTTTTGATGGGTCGATGCCTGTAACTTGATATCCAAGGGAGGCAAAATAAAGTGAGTCCTGCCCATGGCCGCATCCAACATCGAGGATGTATTTTACATCTTCGGCTAGTATCTTTACAAAACGCTTTGCACCCTCAGTCGGAGCCTCGTCCCCTATCCCCTCATACCTTGCGTCACAGGGGTCCATCCTAAATGTCACCAGGGTCTGTGATGTGGCCAGTTAAGGCGCTTGCAGCAACCACCGCAGGATTTGCCAGATAGACTTCACTGTCCTCGTGGCCCATTCTTCCAACAAAATTTCTGTTGGTGGACGATATGCACCTCTCGCCCTTTGCCAAAACGCCCATGTACCCTCCCAGACACGCCCCGCACGTGGGTCCAGAAACGTATGCATTTGCATCCAGGAAAATTTTTATCAAACCTTCACTTATGGCCCTTTCATAGACATCCTTTGTTGCCGGAACAACTATCATCCGTAGTTCCGGATGGACCGTTCTGCCCTTTACAATCTCTGCAGCAATCCTAATGTCCTCAATTCTTCCGTTGGTGCATGAGCCAAGATATGCCTGATCTATCGTAATATCGCCGAGCTCAGATGCAGGTTTCGTATTTTCCGGAAGAAATGGCATTGCAACAGTTGGGGGAATGTCTGCTGCGTCGTAGGTGAATGTCTCAATGTATTCTGCATCTTTATCGGCATATACTGAACGATACTCCCCCTTAACTCTCCCCTTAAGATAACGATGGACCTTCTCGTCGGGAGGGATAATTCCTGCCTTTCCTCCGGCCTCTATTGCCATGTTTGCAATTGAAATGCGCCCTGCAAGGTCCAGCGACTCTATCGCGGACCCGTAAAATTCCATGGACATGTAAAGGGCTCCATCAACGCCGATATCCCCGATTATGTGGAGTATTACGTCCTTTCCCATCACATGAGGGGATAGTTCCCCTTCGACAATAAATTTTTGGGAGTGGGGGACCTTAAACCACATAGTTCCAAGGGCCATTGCAGAGGCAACTTCTGTGGACCCAACGCCCGTTGAAAATGCGCCAAGAGCGCCGTAGGAGCACGTGTGAGAATCGGCACCTATAATCAGCCTCCCCGGTGCCACAAATCCCTCTTCAATCATAAGCTGGTGGCATACGCCATTTCTTCCCACCTCAAAGTAATATGGGATATTATATTTTCTTACAAAATCCCTCATCGCCTTTGCCTGCTCGGCAGATGGAATGTCTTTGTTTGGAATATAATGGTCAGGTATTAGGACAATTTTCTCTTTTTTCGGGTCCACGCCAAACTCTTCAAAGACATCGAATGCCGGAAGGCCGGTGACATCGTTTGCCATAATAAAATCTACTTCCGCCTCCACGATTTCTCCCGGGTCAACAGGTCCTTGCAATGACTTCTCTTTCAGAATCTTCTCTGCTATGGTCTTCGCCATGGGCTAAATTCCACCTCCCTGGTTATAAATTTTCAGGATTGTATTTTAATGTTGAATTTGTAGGATAGGGCAAGGATTTCAATTTTACCAAAAGAGGACTATTAAAATGGAATCGGATTCAAAGAAAAACGGGTACCAGAAGGTTAGGATTGTAGGGGTATACATGGCCAGTGCAACAGAGGGCGCAGCCCCTACTCCTATAGTCCTTCTGGAAAATAAGGAAGAAAAAGTTCTTCCCATATACATAGGTGCCTCTGAGGCATTTTCCATACAGACGGCTCTTGAAAAAATGTCCTATCCCCGCCCTCTCACCCACGACCTTGTAATTACATTAATGGAAGGGCTGGACTCAAAAATCAAAAAGATTTTAATAGACGATTTGAGCGATGGCGTGTTTTTTGCAAGAATCGTTGTCAAACAAAACGGCAACGAATTTGAATTTGATGCAAGGCCCAGCGACAGCCTGGCACTGGCAATCAGGGCAAATTCCCCGATTTTCGTATCCAATGGGGTCATGGATTCGGCCTCGGTAGACAAGGAATCCTACAAGTCCACCATCTAAATTTTGCCAAGTTTTTTTGATATTTTTTTGAGGTCTTCATCCAGGGATTTTAAAACTCTCGTGGCCTTTTTTGTTGGCACGGCACCCTTTGAAGAGGGCATAATCAGGCCTTTCTGCTCCAAAATCCTTAAGGAATATCGTACCCTGTGCTGTGGAATCTCGCTCAATTCGGAAAGCTTCAATATTCCTATCGGCTCATTTCCCTTGACAAGCTTCAAAATCTTGATATGCCTCTTTAAAAGCCCGATTTCATTAATGAGATTTGATAGCATATAGCACACTTGTGTAAAAAAAGTATTTAATAGTAACGATGAGTTTTTATAAATGAGGTGAAATTCTGGAACTTGTAGAGGCCATAGTACTTGGAGTAGTCCAGGGGGTCACAGAATGGCTCCCGATAAGTAGCGAGGGTATTAATTCACTTATCATGGTAAATTTTTTTGGGAGGAGCTTTTCTGAGGCAGCATTATACTCCATCTGGCTTCACACCGGAACGCTCCTCTCTGCAACTGTCTATTTTAGGGGAGAATTGCTAAACCTTGTGGAGAACCTTCCCGCATATGTCAAAAATCCCAAAAAAGACACCTACGAAAATCGCATCACGACGTTCATGCTCGCATCTACCGTTCTTTCTGCCATCATTGGGTTGCCTGTCCTGCTAATCGGATTGGATAAAGCAGACTTTTCCGGCAAATCTGCAACTGCGCTTATAGGTCTTCTCCTGATATTTACCGGCCTTCTCCAGAAATACTCAAAGAGGCCCACTAAAAAAAGGGAAATCACGCTAAAAGATGGAATGCTTGTTGGGACCGCCCAGGCATTTTCCGCGCTCCCTGGAATTAGCAGGTCGGGGATAACAACCTCAACGCTGCTACTTCGGAGGTATGATGCAAAAAGCGCTCTTCGGCTGAGTTTTCTTATGAGCATCCCGGCAGTGCTGGCGGCAGAGGTCGGGCTTGCAATTCTTGGAAAAATTACCATTGAGGCCTCCTCTTTCATTGCGGTTGCGATTTCCTTTGCCATCGGCCTCCTTACAATAGGCATTTTGATGGACCTTGCAGGCAGGATAAACTTTGGAAATTTCTGCATCATATTGGGCCTTCTTAGCACTGCCCCCCTATTGTTATAAAACCACCGGGCAATTTAAATTTCAGCTTCAAGTGCAAGTGGAATTCCTCTTCTTTCAAGCTCCTTTTTGACCTTTTTGTGGCATAAAGCCGGATTCTGCTGAATTAGAGGTCGATAGTGAATGTGGTCGGTGTGGGTTCGGTGGATGAAAAATGTGACCTCATATTGAGGACGGTCTAAAAAGTCATAAATCAATAATTTTAATAATATGTGGCGATTATTTTAAATTTAAAATCATGTTATATCGGCTCGAAATT
>JAZFTU010000096.1:0-3032 GCA_036446855.1 Hydrothermarchaeaceae archaeon (SeqCode)
ATGAGGGGTCCAGATCGCTGCCTAGGAAAAACCCTGGACTTTTTCTCGCTGTATTCAGTGCGTAACGCGTGCATGGCTGAAATTCTTTTCTTCTGCCTTTTCTGTTACAGTCTCATTGCTGCTATGTTCTTCTGTCATTAGGATTACCTCCATGAGGTTCTGCCCCACCCTGCACCCATACTATTGCTAGATGCAGAATGATTAGCCCGGTTACAAGCATTGGGAGGAAATATACGTGAAATATGTACATTCTGGCCAGCGCAGCCCCGGACATCTCCAGACCTCCGAAGATGACATTTGCGACTTGGGGCCCTATTACTGGAATCGACCCGAATATGTTTATTCCTATGACCCCTGCCCAAAAGGCGAGCTGGTTCCATGGGAGCAAGTATCCAGTGTATCCAAAGAACAGGGTCATGTTTATTAAAATCACGCCCAGTATCCAGTTCAGTTCCCTGCCCTCTCTATAGGCACCCATAAAATATACCCTGAGCATGTGCAAAAAGACGCTCGCTATCATTAAGTGCGCCGCCCAGTGATGCAGGGCCCTCATGGTGTACCCGAAGGAGACATCAGTCATTATGAATCCAAGGCTTTTATAGGCTCCCGGTGGGTCGCCATCTGCTGATGGCACGTAATAAAGTCCAAGAACCATGCCCGTTACGGCAGTGACAATGAAACTTATTATGGCTATTCCCCCAAGATAATAGAACGGATACCAGTACCATACTGCCTTGGCCCGATACTTCTGCGTATGGCTTACCGGCATGATGCGCCCCATGGACGACATGAATGATTCGAACTTCTTATGATAAGTGGCTAAATCAAAACGCACATCAAACCATTCATAGGTCTTTTTGTACAACTTTTTTTTTAAACCATTGATTCGTCCATCGTCAGCCATGTAAATTACCTTTTTCCTCTTAACTCATACCCTCATTCCACAATATATCAGCCATGGAAAAGAGGTTGGCAGGCCAAATATTTTTCCGTCCTTGACCTCTATTGGTATCAGGGGAATCCCCCGTGGTGCCGGACCTGCTATTCTTCTGGCCCCAAGGTACGTTACCTTTTCACCTGTGGTCTCCTTTGAATATTCCTCTTCGATTACGTCGAATGGGTCAAATACTGAATCGTGGCAGGGACAGTAGATCTTTTCTAGCTCTGGCTTGGACATCATCCAGTTTGGGAGGCAGCATAGATGGGTGCACTTGGCGGAAAATGCCACCAAAACGCTGTCGTCAACCTCAACCATGCCTTCTGCGATATTTTTAAATTTTTCTTTTTCAAGTCGCATAATTACCGTTGGAATCCTTTTCATCCAAACCAAAGATGCGCCTTTTCCCACTTCAAAATCTGTTGAAAGGGCCTCTGTCCCACCTTTATGGGAGTACCATAGTTCACCTTTCTCTTCGTCATCTTTGTTTACATAATATTCGAAGGCAAGACTTTTGATTCCACCTACTAACTCTGGAGGAAAGGATGCATCAAGCATCGATATCGTGGATCCTCCGATGGCTGCAGCGGCACTTGCGCCCATGCAGGCCTTGACAAATTTTCTCCTAGTACGCTTCGGATTTTCCTTGGATTTGTCGTCACTTTCCATCTCAGTTAGCTCCGTTAGTTCTTATCCCTGGTCTCTGGTTTGTAGCGCCTCTTTTTGACTACAACCCGCATCTCAAGGAACTTTAAGCTGTAGACAATTAAAATCAAAGTAAGAACTGTAAACGCAAGGCCAAGGATGAGAAACAATTCTCTCTGCTGCGCTCCCCCGATGAATCCATAAACAAAGGCAACTATGAGATATACCTCAACTATTGACGCAAGCAAAATGAATACAACAGAAAGCATAGATTCAGATCGCTTTACTTCCTTTACGACCTCTGTCATATCAGTAACCCTCTTTTCTTATAACAAAATAGGCAAACACTATTAGTACCAGGGTTGCTATGATGCCAATGCCCCCTATGGTATATGCCTTAAGCTCCAGTCCCAGCTCTGAGATGTCCACCTCTCCTTCTGCCCCTTCCTCACCCTCAGTTGGGGCTTGGGACGATTCTGGTTTTTCTAGGGAAAATGTTCGCATATAGTTTATAACATCCCATATCTCCTCTTCGCTCAATGAATCTTTTTTAGCAGGCATTGCAGAGTTGAAGGGCTCAAAACCGCCACCTTCGCTTACCCTCCAGAACAGGTAAGTATCAGTAAGCTGAGACATCTTTTCAGCGTTGGTAAAGTCCGCAGGTTTTGGCTCAAGAGTCGCACCAGCAGGTCCTGTTCCGTCACCCTTTTCACCGTGGCAAAAGACACACTGCTCTTTAAATGTTTCTTTACCGGAAGTTATAGATTTCATGGCCGGCACAGGATTTTCCTGCCCGGCATATGGCTCTGGAACTTCCTCCTGGGCAAACGCAATTGAAGCTGTCAATACTAGCGACATCACCATCGCAATTATCCAAATATTTTTCTTCTTTTCGCCTCTCATTTTTCCACACCTTTATTACTTCTTTATCTAAAGTTAGATTTTATACAGGACTGTGAAACCAGTATATAAAGTTTATTGAAATTATTCTAACTTTTTAAAAGTTATAAAGCATATTATGTTGTAGAACACCTCATGAAAATCGAAAATGACACAACGGTAGAAAAAATTTTAGAAAAGCTGGGTATCAACAGGGAGACCGTTGTCGTAAGCAAGAACGGTGAGATTACAATAGAAGAGGATACCTTAAAAAAAGGGGACGAAATTGAGATAATCAAGATTATCTCAGGGGGGTAGCATGCATTGCGATAGGTGCGAAGAGAAGGCGATATATAACCGGCGTTACAGCGGCCAGAAATTCTGCAAAGGGCACTTCATAGAATATTTTGAGAGAAAAGTAAAAAGGACAATAAAAAATTATGACATGATAAAACGAGGGGAGCGCATCGGAGTCGCCCTATCGGGTGGAAAGGACAGCATAACGACACTTTCCATTCTTGGAAGTTTAAAGGACATGCTTGAAATTGAACTATTTGCAATTACAATAGAC
>JAZFTU010000097.1:0-3600 GCA_036446855.1 Hydrothermarchaeaceae archaeon (SeqCode)
CTTTTATTACATCAATTTTAGGGCATTTATTAGACTTTCTTGCAAGCAAGAGCCCAATTCCGATAGAACTATCCGCGATTGCCGGAATGAAAATAGGTAAATTGGATTCATATGCACTTACAATTATCGAATTTTTATCACCTTTTTTTGAAATCTCTTTACCAAGCTCATAGATAAACTCCCTCGTAGAGTAATTTTTATTGTCCAAAAGGCGCTCGGCAAAATTTGCAATATACCTGTCTAAATCTCTGAAACTTTCCTCCTCTGCATAGACATCGTATATCCTATCGATACCCAGTTTATACAAATCGCCATCGTCGGCAAGATGAGAACCCAAGAAATGTTTCCCGCCAAGTGCCTCATGCATATCATGGAACATATTTGCACCGGTAGTCACAAGACAGTCTATCATCCTTTCTTCTATCATATATGCGATGATTTTTCGCATTCCTGCAGGAACCATCGCACCAGAAAGTCCCATAAATATCGTTAAATCCTTCTCAGCAAGCATTGCGCTCCAGGATTCAATGGCCTGGGCGAGTTTTCTCCCCTGAAAGCCGGTCTTAAGCATTGCATCTGTTAACTCGGATATGGTTCTTGGCCTTACATCGATGGGACAAGTGGGCTCTCCTAAATATTTTTTTTTCATTGTCACCGCATTTTATACTTTTACTAGGGGTGAAGGCCCACTTTTTTTAGTCCCTCGGTCTCTTTAAAGCCCATCATTATATTCATATTTTGGACCGCCTGGCCAGAGGCGCCCTTCACAAGATTGTCGATTGCGGAAATTACGACAGCACGGTTTCTCTGTTCGTCTATCTCAAATCCGCCTAGGTCGCAGTAGTTTGAGCCCCTAACAGCGCTAATTTTTGGAATTTCTCCGGCATCTAAAGTTCTGACAAACGGCTCACCCTGGTAAAAATTTGCATATGCCCTAGAAAGTTCGTTTGCAGAGATTTTTTCCCTCAAAAACACGTGGATAGTGCTCAAAATCCCCCTTGTTAATGGAACGATATGGGGGACGAATGATATCTGCACCCCCTCTCTTAGTAGGTTAAGCTCCTGCTCTATTTCCGGCAAGTGTTGATGGGACACAGTCTTATACGGGGTGATGTCCTCTGCAGAAGTTGTATACATTGTAATGGGCGTTGGCTTTGAGCCTGCTCCTGAAATGCCACTTTTTGAGTCGGCAACAATCCTGTCGAGCTCTACTATGCCCTCTTTAATAAGGGGGATAAGGCCTAAAATCACGCTTGTTGAATAGCATCCTGGATTTGCAACAAGTTCTGCCTTTTTTATCTCAGCTCTGTGGAGCTCAGGAAGACCGTAAGTAGCATTAATATTTCTTGCAACGTGCTTGGTGCCGTAATACTCTTCATAAACCTTAGCATCGTTAAATCTGAAGTCGCCTGCAAGGTCCACAACTTTTATACCTGCCTCTATAAGTTCAGGCACTATGTTCATGGATTTTCCATGCGGTGTTGCCGTAAATACGAAATCAGACCTTTCGACAACGTCTGAGACTGAAAGATTTTCAAATTTTAAGTCGGTTACGCCACGTAAATTTGGATTCAATAGTGCGACCTCTCGCCCCTCAAACGTCTTTGAAGTAGCACAGGCAACCTCACATTTACTGTGAAATAAAAGAATTCTTAATAGTTCCCCTCCCGTAAAACCCGAGGCCCCTATAATTCCGATTTTCATGTCTATCACGTGATACTCTGTTATCGCTCAAATAAATCTTTTGCAAAATTATTTATTAATAGGACATTATAATTAAGTATAATGAAACGGTGTAGACTTATTATTCCAGGTCCTGTTGAATTGACCCCAGAGGTTCTTTCAGAGATGGCAAGACCCCCCATGGGGCACAGGACTCCAGACTTTGAAGAGATTCTTACCCAATGCTGGGGGGATTTAAAGCATGTTTACCAGACGAAAAATGACGTGGTGATAATAACTGGTTCTGGAACCTCCGGGATGGATGCAGCAGTCGCAAGTACTATACAGAAGGGAGATGAGTTTGTCTGCATCGGCGGTGGGAAATTTGGTGAAAGGTTTTCACTCATCGTAAAGGGCTATCGCGGCATTGTAAAAGAGGTGCCTGTAGAGTGGGGAAAGACATTTGACATAGATGAAGTAGAGAGGGTAATATCTGAAAGCTCAGCAAAGGCGATTACCCTAACGCACAATGAGACTTCGACAGGAGTTCTTCACGATGCAGAAGCCATTGGAAAGATTGCAAAGAGTTATGACTGCCTTTTCATTCTCGATGCCATAACCTCGCTTGGAGGCGACTATGTCAAAACCGACGAGTGGGACGTAGACATCTGCATCGGCGGCTCACAAAAGTGCCTTGCGGCGCCCCCAGGGCTATCTACGGTCGCTGTGAGTGAAAAGGCATGGAAAGTTATTGAAGGAAACGATACAGGAAATTTTTATTTGAATCTTGCATCATACAGGAAATCCTTAAAGAAAAATACAACTCCCTTCACACCTTCGGTAAATCTCATATACGGCCTTTCTAAGGCCTTAAAGGAAATAAGGGAAGAGGGACTTGATAACAGAGTTTTGAGACACCAAAAACTCGCAATGGCAACTAGAGAGGCGGCAAAGTCAATGAACCTGGAACTCTTTGCCATCAAGAATGCTTACTCTAGTACCGTAACCTCAATTAAAATTCCAGACGGTATGACAGATAATGATGTCAGGGGAGAAATGAAAAGAAGATTTAACATACTCATGGCAGGAGGGCAAGAGCACCTTAAAGGAAAGATATTCAGAATAGGGCACATGGGAAATATTGGTTATTTGGAGCTTATGTCTACACTTTCGGCACTTGAGCTAGTACTCAAAAAAGGTGGACACGATATAGAGCTTGGGAACGGTGTTAAAGCAGCACAGAAGGTATTTTTTGAAAACTCCCATAAATGAGAAGATCACATGATAAATATTTTGGGCCTTAGGGGAAGAATTGTGTTATTGACACTGCTTGCCGCTCTACTTCCCACCGTTATAATCGGCGTCATTTCACCAGAAATCATATCACAGATATATTTACAATCACTGGTTGCCATTTTTCTAGCTCTCCTCCTGGGACTTTTTGTTGCAGGTTCAATAACAAAACCATTAAAAAATCTTTCTGATGCCGCAGGGAGAATTGCCAAAGGGGATGAACACATCGAGATAGGGGAATCAACATCAACTGATGAGATTGGAACTCTTAATAATAACGTTGGAAAGATGGCTAGAGTATTAGGTAGTTCATATGTAATTGTCGAGGATACCAGAAGCTTTCTGGACAACATCATCGAGTCTTCAGGCGACGCTATTATCACTACAAATTTTGATAACTTGATTACGAGTTGGAATAGAGGGGCTGAAGAGCTTTATGGATACAATGCTGAAGAAATGATAGGCACATCAATTTTAGATTTATATCCTGCTGAGGTTAAGGAGAAGAGGCTGGAGATGCTAGAACATCTTATAAAAGGGGAGATAATCAGAAATCAGCGTGTCACGATGTATACAAAAACCGGTGGCCCCGTAAATATAAGTCTTACTCTATCGACATTAAAAGACGCCCAGGGAAATCCAATT
>JAZFTU010000098.1:0-16795 GCA_036446855.1 Hydrothermarchaeaceae archaeon (SeqCode)
CCCTGTATAGTTTGCCTCCATGTATGATGCCCAGTCTCCAGTGAGGTTGGCAAGTATATAGGAGGTGTTGCTCCCCGAAAGAAGAAAGAAGCTGCAGCTTGCCTTGCTAAAGCTTGCCCTTATGTTTTTGAAGGCATATAGTGTAACATCCGATTTTGCCGAAAGGATGGCAACGTCCTCTCCTGTCTTTACTATCTGCAAAAAAGATGCCGCAAGTATCGCCGCAGGCACTATCAAGAGAAAGGCAGTCGTGCTGAAAACAAAGGCCCTGTTCATGACCACACCCTAAGTGTCGCCCAGGCAAATGTCCTTTTGACCGCATTTTCATAGGTTATCACGGTCGAATCTGTGTCCATTGGCGCCTTTATTAGGTAATAGTTCGAATTCTTTTGTGGATTTGCTGCTATTTTGAGATACAGGTAATTTGTTACACCCTCCTGCAGTTCGCTGTCTACCTGCACCTTTGCAGAAAAGTCGCCTGCGTCCATAAACTGGGTGTATATACCTCCGCCCTGGAGGTCGCTGCAGTCCTTGCTTTCGTTGGTTAAATAATACCAGGCCCTAACCCCTGATTCCAGTGCCTGCCCCTCTATCCAGTAGTCAAAAGTTGAAAGTTCCCCGATTTCGACTGTAAAATAGGACTCGTAAATCGGTGGCTTGTTCCCATTTCTCGGGCACTTTTCAACAGACACTGGAGAGCCCCCATGAGAGACTGCCCATACGACGCCCAGCAGGGCATAGAGCTTGACATAGTCAAGTCTCCTTGCGACAACAACGTCCCTTGCTAGAGAATAGTTTCCACTTGAAACGTTTACAATGCTGCTTCCGTTGTACTCCAGCTCATAGTGATATTTGTAATAGTCTGGTATAAGCTCCTGAAGCGTTAGGTTAATCATAGTGGAGTTTGTCCTCTCGGTATCTTTTCTTACGCTCATAACCTCAAGTGTGCCGTGGGCCATCTTTTCTGCCCCAAGCAAAAATCCATGGGATGCCAGCGTATCAGTCCCTCCAATCTGGGAGATGCCCGCAGTGATTATGAATATTGGTATTAATGCAAGCACCGCATCCATTGTAAATATAAATGCCTTATTCATCTTAATCCCACATGTAAACCTTGAGATTTCCGGATATGGCGTCCTCTCCCACCGCCTCTGTAATAGAAGACGAAAGAGGACCTGCGCAGCTTTTATCATAGTAATAGCCTGCGCGCTTGAGGCACTGGTGAAACATCTGCCACTCGCCTCCGCTGCTCCCGGATGAGCCGATGATATAGAAATTTCCGCCATCGTTTCCGAATGCAATCTCAAGACGGCCGTCGCCGTCCATATCTGCGATTATCGGAGACGAACTTATGGCATTTCCTGTGGTATAATTATAAGCGAGGCTGCCGTCCTCGCCGTTTAAGACATAGAGTTTTCCGTCGTCGCTTCCGATGACTACCTCGGTCTTGCAGTCACCGTCAACGTCTCCAATCGCAGGGGAGGAGTCAACGTCGCCGCCGGTGGTATATTGCCATAGCAAGTTTCCGTTCTGTGCATTATAAGCAGAAACGATGTCATTCTCAGCTCCGACAATCACTTCAGGAATTCCATCATTGTTTATGTCGCCCACTGCTGGTGATGAATAATCCGAATTTATTCCTGATATTGGAGGCCAAAGTGTGCTTGCACTGGTGGTATCGTCGTCTAAGGCATAGAGGGTGTCACCCGCAACTACAAATATCTCCATTGCAGAGTCCGAGTCCACATTGTAGAGCGCCGGGCTGGATTTCATGCAGCCAGCTGTCGTAAAGGTCCACCTGAGTGTCCCATCAGGTTCAAAAGCGTAGAGTTTCGCATTGCAGGTTCCTGCAACTATTTCCAAAGAGCTGGCATCGCCGTCTAAATCCCCGATTGCAGGCGAGGCCTCGAATCTGTCACTGTCTGTTATGCCAGACTTATAGCTCCACTTGATACCGCCTTTGTAAGTTAATACGGTCAGTTTGTTATCTTTCCACATCCCCCCAAATACCACCTCATCGTAACCGTCGTCGTCTATGTCAGCGACGGCAGGAGAGGCATAGATGTCATCGTCTGCGCCATATGCCCATATGAGTCCGCTACCGTCATATTTTATTGCATAAAGGGTTCCCTCTCCAACACCATTGCCGTCGCCATCCCCTATCAATACCTCAAGCTTGGTGTCATTATTTATGTCAACCAATGCAGGAGATGAAATAAAATTTGAGTAGTTAGTAGAATAGGTCCAGATTATACTGCCGTTGGGATAAAAGGCGTAAACTTTCCCCCCATTTGAACCGACGACTATCTCTCGTATCCCATCTCCATTCAGGTCGCCCACGGCAGGAGTGGATTTTATGGCTATGCTTCCAGGGAGGGCAAAACTTGTTTGAAGCTCCAAAGTTCCAACGGGCCTTGTAATTATTCCCACCGGCCTTTCTGATACGTAAAGATCGGTTATGCCAGAAATAGTAGATGCGATGGTAGCAGAACTATTTGTCACGGTCCATACCCCGCCCGGGTGGTAGCCCATGACATCTACAAGGGTGGTTGTCGAGTTGGTCACAACTATTCTGATATTTCTATTTCCAGAGAGATTTTGGAGAGTAGAAGAGATGACAGAATTTGTAGGATTTTGCTGAAAATTTGATATTTTTGTTATATCCAAAATATTTGCAAGGGTGCTATTTGAAAGGCCGGTGCCACAGCCCCACTCCCCAAGATGGGTTGCAAATCCTAATGTTTCCATGTTTGAAATGCTCCAGTCCTTTGGCTCTCCCGGCGTTTTTACTAAAACATCCGCGACATCAGAGGCTACTCTCTGCTTCGAAAATAGCGATAGATAATCCTCTATCTGGATTGACACGCCAGATATTGCGCTGGCAGACATGCCTAGAGCTATCGTTAGCGGGATGAGTGCTAGGAGCAAATCTAGAGTAAATAGCTGGGCCTTTGCGCCTACTACCATTTTTAATCACCAGAGGACTGTTTTAATATTTTCAAGGTTGCAGCTTTTATTTTTAACGGAAATACACTACATATCGGTATATATTCGAGGATAGATGTATATGCCAGGATATAAGCCTTCGGGTGCCCCCCTTGGGCCAATGATATCTGGCCATAATACGCGTCAGATGCTAAACTCAACCCTATATTCATTTACCTTTGAATGAATTTTCTGATAACCGGTAATGCCCCTTGCTAAAAGGTCATCGATAAAATCCATTCTTCTCCTGAGCTCCTCTTTAAAATCGGTGCCCATCATTGATGCATATTCTTCAAATCTAAACTGTGTCCTGCTCGGTATTCCTGTCCCCTTGATTATATCCCCGCTGGGACTCCATTTATAAAGGCTGTTGATTTGCATATCATCGGTTTCTCCAACTGTGATTTCTGCAACTTCCGTAACCCTCCGAAGTATCCCCCTTTTTCTTGTGAAAATCTTCTCTTCCATCACCACCAAATCAAGAACGGGAATCATATTTGCTGGAACGCTCATTGGCGGATTTACAAGTCGGGTTATAACGTCCTTTGAAGTGTTTGCATGAATAGTGCCCATGCATCCGTCGTGGCCGGTATTCATGGCCATAAAAAGGGTCTGTGCCTCCGAGCCCCTTACCTCTCCGACAATGATTCTGTCCGGCCTCATCCTCAGGGCATTTTTAAGGAGGTCGTCCATAGTTACCTCCCCCTTCCCTTCAAGGTTTGGAAGGCGGGTTTCGAGCCTTACCCGGTTACTGTGTCTTAAGTGCAGCTCTGCGGTATCCTCAATGGAGATTACTCTTTCCTGCGTTGGAACGAAAACTAACAGGGCGTCTAATAGTGAAGTCTTTCCAGAGGCGGTCCCCCCTGCAACAACGATGTTACATGGGTGCATGCCAAGCCCATCTACAGCAATCCATAAAAAGGCTGCAAGTTCGGAATTGAGTGTTTCATATTCTATCAATTGGACGACGGATATCGGTTCTTTTTGGAATTTTCTTATGGTGATTGACACGCCGTCCAGAGAAACTGGGGGGAGGGTAACGTTTACCCTGGAACCATCCGGAAGTCGGGAGTCCAGAATTGGTTGATTTGTGTCCACTCTCCTTAAGGTGTCCCTGCCTATTTTTTTGGCTACGTTAATCAAGTCCTCAGGAGAATTAAACATAACATTTGTCTCGCAGGTACCGTATTTTTTATGAAATACGTAGACAGGCAAGTTTGACCCGATGACCATTATCTCTTCTAGGTTTCCGTCAGATAGCAGAGGGTCTATCACCCCGTACCCGACCATGTCCTCAACAACAAGTTTTATGATAAGCTCCTTTGCCCTCCCATTGCCCTGTGATTGTGCTAATTGAGTTTTAAATTCCTTTGCAAATATCCTTTCAACTTCCTCTGTAAAGACCTCCTTTCTTTTTGTGATGTCTCTTAGCTTGTTTGGGTCTACCGATATGTTTGTTATTGCAAAATCCTTTAATTCCTTTTTTAATTTGAGTTCCTGCGGGCCTAATTCTTGGCCCGTCAAGGAGTATAATGGCAGCTTGTTGTCTCTATCATATATCTCCACATTGCCATTCCTTTTGATGCACTTCAAAAAACAACCTCCGTAGGCAAAACTTCAATTCCCTTGTCCCCTATCCTGAACATGTACTTCCTAAGCCGAAATTTGGTCTCCCTCATCTTCATGATGGTAAGCCTCCTCGTAAATTCTTTGCTTCCACCCGTGGCCAGAAGCTCCATTAGGATGGTTCCTCGAGATATAAACTCCTCTACACCAAACCTGCTCATGGAAGATTTTCCTGGAAGTATCTCACTCGTCATAATAGAGGTGCAGCCTGCCCCGAGTAACAGGTTGTTCAGACGATGGATTGCTATCCGGATATCTGCCTCATCCTGAAAATGTATTCCAAAAGCTGGGAGCGAGTCAATAACAACCCTCTTTGCCCCTATGTCACTTATTATTTCAACAATTTTGGATACTATGGCATCCAATGTAAATGGCATCGCCATCTTGTACTCCTCTCTAGAGGGTATCCCCGACCTCGGGTATGAGACGTCAACAAGTGCGAGCTTCCTTTCATCTTCCAGTGTCTTTATGTCCCAGCCAAACTTTATTGCCTCTTTTCTCAAGTCGTTTGGCCGCTCATCCATTGAGATGTAAATACCCGGCTCCCCGTTTAACGCCCCATAAAGCAGAAACTGAAGGCAAAAAATGGTTTTTCCAGTGCCGGGTCCTCCTGTCACGAGGATTGTAGAATTCGAGGGAAAGCCACCCTCAATCAGCTTATCCAATCTCGTGATACCAGTAGGAACCCTCCTGCCCAATACCTCTTTTAGATTGTCTGCCTTCAAATCGGATTCGTCTGCAACATTTAATTTTCCAGTCCGGGCAAATGTTTTCCTAATTGTATCAAAGTCTTCTTCAGGTATTTCTTGAAAGGTTTTATCAAAGTAAGGCTGCCAATGTTCCTTGTTCTTGATAAAATCCAAAAAGGGGATTAGCTCTTTTACGCCAACTGGAGTTTGGGACGCATAAATTCGCCTTACCTGTATCCTGTGGGGATGTCCCTGATTGTTCCCTGACCCGTTATTACTGCGGTAGTAGCCTTTGGATACCTCCTTTAAGTCTACAAAAGCGGACCTTTTGGCAAGATAGATAACAATCCTATCTCCATTTTCGACCCGGGATAACGTATCTTTCCAGCGTTCTGAAAGTCCTATTACTCCAACCCCGGACTTGTACTCGGATGTTCTGACTACATGTAACCAATGCTTAGTCATTTATAAACCACCTGCGTGCCCTTCAAAGTTTGCTTTGAGTAGAATGAAAGCTAACAAAAAGCACCGTTTTTACGCCTTTATGACAATTCCGGCCTCTCCGGCAATTTCAAAGCAAAAAGTGCCAATTGCATGTTTGGCCCCGCGCATCTTCCGTATTCCTATCCTCCTGAGCTGAGACGTAGGGTCCAGCGATAAATGTACCAGCCCATCAAACATGAATGCCTCAGGAGTAAAAGCTGGGAGGGCGTTGTCGGGGGAGTACACTTCGCTAATTATGAGCGAGGTAATGTCAAGGTCAGATAAAATAGACGATATGCTCAGGAGTTTGGTCCTTGTCTGAAAATCGGTTTCAGCATAGAGGCTCATCATAGAAAGTGAATCAATAACGACCCTCTTTGCCCCCATGCTTTTTACAGTGTCGGCAAGGTATCTAAAGATCGTGTCAATGTCAAAGCCGCGTTCCATTATGTCTCTTTCAATGTCCGAATTTCTTATCCTGGGCGTTGTTGCGTCTATAAATTTAAGTTTGTTGTTCCGTTCTAGGGCGTCAACCTCCCAGCCAAAAGATTTCATGACCCTCTTTAACTTTTCAGGCCTCTCCTGAAGGGCGAGAAAAATACCGGGCTCATCATAGTCCAATGCACCCTTGTATACATACTGTAGCCCAAAGATGGTTTTACCGCACCCCGGCCCACCCATAACTAAAATGGCATCATTTTTTGGATATCCGCCTTCTGCAAACAAAGTGTCGAGGGTTTTAATGCCAGTTTTCACAATGCCATAAGGGTCCCAATTCCTGTCATTGTCGCTTATTTGAATCGCTTTACTCTCATCCATATATTCACCTTCAATATTCATTATTTATTATACTCAACTTGTCTAAAAAGGGGTATATTAGTATGGGAAATATTTTATATACCTGTATATATTCTCAATTTTCAATTTTAATGATAAAATGTGCCATAGACGTGGTGAAAAGGTACTGCTATTTGGCCCCGAATTAAAATGCTCTGGGACGGTTGTACGTGAGGGTTAAAAGTAAAGCTTAATATGGTCTGTCAGTATTAATTTTAAACTCCATGGAATATTTAAGGCTCGCCAATGTTTATGAGAGACTTGAGAGCACGCAATCAAGGCTTGAGAAGACTGAAATAATTTCGGATTTACTTAAGGATACCCCCGAGGGTCTCCTTAAAATCGTGCCCCCGCTTTTGATGGGCCAGATATTTCCTGACTGGAGCGAGCTTGAGCTGGGGATAGGGCCCAGCCTACTGTATGACAGCATTTGTTTTATTTCAGGCAAAGGCAAGGATACATTAATAGATAGTATAATAAAAGAGGGGGACGTTGGGAAGGCAACCGAAAGATTGTTTAAAACCAAGGTCCAGTCCTCACTTTTTGTAAAAAGTCTTACCGTGCAAGGGGTGTATGAAAACTTTAAAAGGATTGCGAGGTCATCCGGGAAAAACTCCCAGGATAAAAAGAAGAGAATTCTAAGTGACCTCCTAAATAACGCATCTCCCGGTGAGGCAAAATATATCTCAAGGACGGTGCTTGGGGAGCTTAGAATCGGTGTTGCAGAAGGCATCGTAAGGGACGCCATTGCAAGCGCATTTGATTTAGAGCCCAAGGCGGTTGAGAGGGCATACATGGTCACGAACGATTTTGGAAAGGTCGCAAAAACTGCAAGGACCGCTGGAGAGGCAGGCATCATGGGGCTTGAGATGAAAATCGGCGTCCCCTTAAAGCCTATGCTCGCCCAGATTGCACCAGGAATCGACGAAATTTTAGAGGACATGAAAGATGCGGCCATTGAAATAAAATACGACGGCGCCAGAATCCAGATACACAAAAACAAAGATGAAATAAATATATTCTCCCGGAGGCTTGAAAATGTCACGAAAAATCTTCCAGACATAGTGGAATATGCAAAAAAGTGTATCAAAAGCAGCGCGATAATCGAGGGGGAAATCGTAGCTATTGACCCGAAAACAAAAAAACCCAGGGCATTTCAGTACCTGCTCAAGCGATTTCGAAGGAAATATGATATTCAAAAAATGGCAAAAGAAATTCCATTCGAGACATACATATTCGATGTCTTGTACGCACGCGGGAGGCCCTGCATCGACGAGCCATTCGAAAAAAGGCGGAGCGTTTTAGAAGAAATAATAAAGCCTGTAAAAAAGAAGTTTGAGCTTGCACAGCAGATTACGACAGGCGACTCCAAAGATGCAGAAAAATTTTACAGCATGGCTCTAGAGATGGGGCACGAGGGGCTCATGATAAAAAATAAGAAGGCCCCATACATTCCCGGCGCAAGGGTGGGTTACATGTACAAAATAAAGCCTGTCATGGAAACACTGGACCTCGTGATTACCGGTGCCCTCTGGGGCACGGGAAAAAGGGCAGGGTGGCTTAGCTCGTACGTGCTCAGCACCAGAGATAAGGAGGCGGGCAAATTCCTTGAAGTGGGTAGAGTCGGCACGGGTGTAACAGAAGAGCAGCTTCAAGAATTTACAGATGTATTAAAACCTCTTATAATAGAATCTAAGTCAGAGGACTGGATAATATTAAAGCCAGACGTGGTGGTAGAGGTAGCATTCCAAGAAATCCAAAAGTCCAAAAAATACAACTCCGGCTTCGCACTTCGATTTCCACGGGTTATTAAAATAAGGGACGATAAATCATTGGATGATGCAGACGGCCTAGAAAGAGTAAGGAGCCTTTATGATGCCCAGAAGGGGTCAGGCGAGATAAAATGATTGCGGGAAGTGACGAGGCAGGAAAGGGCGACTATTTCGGATACGTCGTTGCAGCATGTGTTTGTGCTGAAGAAAAATTGCTTAAGGATATTGGTGTAAAGGATTCAAAGACCCTCTCCATGGGACGTATTTTTAAGCTTGATGGGGAGATTAGGGAAAGGTGCACCGTCTCTGTCGTTTCCCTTTCCCCCAGAAGGTATAATCAGCTTCACAGGGATACGGGTGGAAAGTACAACCTGAACCAGATTCTTGGCTGGCTTCACGCAAAAGCAATAAGCAATATTGTTAAGAAGTGTGAGCCAAAAATAGTTGTGGTCGACAAGTTTGGAAAGGAGGAAAACGTGCTTGGAAACCTCAAGGGTATTGAAAGTAAAATTGTCTTTATGGAAAAGGGTGAAAGGGACCCTGCCGTTGCCGCAGCATCTATCGTTGCCCGCGCAGAATTTTTAAGAAGGCACGAAGAGCTGTCAAAACAGGCAGATATAGGCATTCCACTTCCCAGGGGCTCTGCACACGTAAAAGATGCTGCACGAAAGCTGGTAAAAGAGCGAGGCAGAGGGGCCCTAAATGATTTTGTAAAGCTGCATTTCAAAATAACGAGGGAGATAATATGAAAGTTGTAAGCATGTCCAAGACGGAGGGAGACGTGAATTCTGCCCTCCATGATGCGGTGTTAGGAATAAACAAAAGCCTCGGGAGAACCAGGGGCATGATCTCCAAACTTGAATGCGAAATTTATGTGATACCTTCCGGAGCCCATGTGAGTCTATTGACGGTGGTAAATGGGGAGATGCCGTGCCAAAAGGAGGTATTGGGTGTCAACATCCGGGGGGTGAGCAAGGACCGCTCCATGGAAAAAGCGACAGAAAAACTCAACGCTCTTCTAATGGATAAAGATGGTGACATAGTTGACATGTATTCAAAAACAGTCCAAACGCTTCCCGGGAGGTCCTACACAACCATGGTAGCAGCCTTAAACGGGACCGCCAAGGTAGAAAAATCTAAAGTGAAAAATGCCAGTGAGCGAAGAGGCCGCATTAAAAAGACCCTGGAGCTTTTGGACAATTCCCCATCTGCCCTAAACATCGCAAGAGTAGCGGGAATATTCGGAGTGTCCCGAACCATTATATACCGGGATTTGGAGGCACTGGGATTTGACAGGGCAAGTGACACTGAAAAATGATAATACTGATTTCCGGAACTCCTGGGACTGGCAAAACAACAGTATCAAAACTTCTGGCAAAAAATACAGGTAGAGAGCTCATCAGGATTTCTGATCTTGCCTCTGATGACGTTACTATCCGTACCGAAAAGGATACAAAAATCGTGGATATGGAAAAGCTAAAGCAAAAAATAAAGAGGCGAATGTCTGGGAGCGCAGTAGTAGATGGACACCTCTCACACCTTATGGGTTTTGGAGACCTTGTAATTGTCCTGAGAACCGACCCAAAGGTGCTAAAAAAGAGACTTTTAGAAAAGGGGTTTGACAAAGCAAAGACCAGAGAAAACCTAGAGGCAGAGGCCCTGGATGTCTGCCTCATCGAAAGCGTTGAGAGACATAAAAACGTTTTTGAGGTTGATACGACAGAAAAAAGTCCACAGGATGTGGCAGGTGATATTATACAAATAATAGATGGGAACAGCGAGAATTTTAAACCAGGAAAAATCGACTGGAGTGAAATCTTTTTTAAATGTTAAAGTGGAGGCACGGGTGATATGATGCTGCAAATACGCATGTATATGCTCCTTGGGGCAATGTTTGCCATAGTCTATGCGATGGCTGTTGTACTCCTACCGGGAGGGACCTTTTTCTTCTACGGCATCATGGCATCCCTCATGCTTTTTATTCAGTATCTCATTGGCCCGAGGATGGTCAAGTGGTCAATGGGCGTAAAATACGTGTCTGAGAAAGAGGCGCCTGAGCTCCACCAGATGATTTCCGAGCTTGCCAAAAAAGCCAAAATGAAAAAACCTAAAGTTGGCATCTCCTCAAAACCCATCCCAAATGCATTTGCATACGGAACATTCCTTTCTGGAGGCCACGTCTGCGTAACAGAACAGATAATAAAACTCCTTTCCAAGGATGAGCTAAGAGCGGTTCTTGGCCACGAGATTGCGCATCTAAAAAACAGGGACGTTACGACAATAACGATATTGAGCGTGGTCCCCACCATCTGCTGGTATATCGCATGGAGCAGCATGTGGTCAAGGGGCAGAGGAAGGGGCAATCAGATGGCAATAGGCATTGGTGCATTTTTACTCTACTTCCTCACAAACCTTCTGGTCATGTATGCCTCCCGGATAAGGGAGTACTACGCAGACAGGGGGAGCGTGAAGCTCGGGAACTCTCCTCACCACCTTGCAACAGCACTTTACAAACTTGTTTACGGGAGCGCAAAAGTGCCAAAAGAGACATTAAAGCAGATGGAAGGGCACAAGGCCTTCTTTCTCAACGACCCATCGAGGGCGAGAAGGGAAATATCAGACTTGAAGCAGGTGGACACAGACATGAGCGGGACGATAGACCAAAATGAACTGATGGCAATCAGGACAAAATCCATATCTATCAGCAGGGGCGATAAGATGATGGAGCTCATGAGCACCCACCCGAACATGGTGAAGAGGATAAAGCACCTTTCTGAGCTTGGACATTAGGCTCGAATAAGCAAATTAGGGCATATTTATATTCTCATGGCTACGTCATGTTGAGGATGAATGTATACGGCTTTAAAAATAATGTAGTAGCTAGATGCGGTGATGGAGCTTCTGAAACTCTAAGCTTGGCCTTAAAATAGAGAGTGGCATAGACCTGTACAACTCCTTCCCTACTTTTTAGTTTTCAGTAGAAGAACCAGCTATTCGTATATACCACATATATGAGTAAAAGGAGATTAGCTGTAGCATGTGCCACAACGCATGGAAACAGGCTCTTTCTATTGTACAGGAGGAGATTCAACAACACCGCGGTGAGTATCCCCGGAAGCCATTGGAAGTGAGAAAAACCGAATATCAGCGTGATTATCAAAAATGACTCGAATGTATATGTCCCTATCGGTACATCCTCCCATTTTGGGTTTATAATATAACGCATCAAAAATGACCTGACAAAGAGCTCCTCAATTAATGGTGCAATGAGAACACTTCCGACCAGTCGAATCAGGAGGAGAAATGTGGCTATTGATGTGTTAAATGTGGTTGGGTCATAATAAGTGTCTGAACTGAAAAGCGTTGGATAGTGCCCTTCCAGTCCCACCCATAGTATGAATATAATTATTCCCGTAAGCAGGGATGTGCTATCGAGTTTGCGATACTTCCTTGAGAGTTCGGAGTATCTGGTTCTTGATTTAAAAAGGAGGTAGCCGACAACGACAGTTCTTATAGTGTACCCGATATAGATGTGGTACTCATCCAAACCTACGAACAAGAGGCGGGTAAGATCCCCTGCAAGAACGTAGAAAACAAAGGGTAAGACGTATGTCCAAGCACCCTCTAAACGCCAGATGCTTATGATTTTGTCCATCATCATCTTTTTCTTGCCCATATGGCCAAGTACCCGCCAACTTTGTAACCAAAATATAATTTCAGTACTTCGTAAGGTAAGTTTCACAAGCTAATTGTAAGCAGGACGGAACTGGTTTTTGTAGTGCCACAAAAACTCAAATGCCCGAATCTATAGAAACTAGAAGACCTCTTGGATAATAAATCTAGCGGTCGAAACTGTCCAGGGGGATCTCAGTCTTAAAGCAGGCCAGAACATCACCTAGTCCCAACGAACAATTCTCCGGCACATCATCAGTGCATGCTGCTGTCGGAGCCCAATAAACCCCATCAGCACCAGCTCAGAGAATGCACCAACAGAAGATGCTGTAAGACCCAGCTAAAGGGTCTAAAAGACCTCGAAGAAGATGTCAATGCCATGCTAAAGGAGCACGTGATGAACAGAAAAACCATCGGTAGAGATACACCAGTTCTACGTCACCTCTCGTTCGTTTTTTGAGATTTTTTGTTTCGATTTCTCAATTGATGGGGGGGTGACAAAAATCTGTTGATTACACACTGCAATAGCAAAACCTTTTTTAAAGCCCGTACGCTAGCTTAGGGCATGACAGCCATTGTCGAAGGTGCATCTAAAATCGGCGGCACGATAATTGCCCCGCCGTCAAAAAGCTACACCCACAGGGCATTTATCATTGCGTCCCTCGCAAGGGGGGACTCTGTCATAAGTAGTCCCCTTTTAGCAGAAGATACCCTCTCTACGTTAAACGCCATGAGGGCCTTTGGGGTGAAAATTGAGGAGAGCGAAAGCGTTCTGATACATGGCTGCGATGGCGGTCTTACGACCCCAACTGGAGAGGTGGACTGCGGAAATTCTGGAACTACAATCAGGCTTGTTTCAGGGGTTGCAGCACTTGATGGGACGGCCGTGCTCACAGGAGATGAGTCATTGAAAAGGAGGCCGATGCAGCCCCTCTTGGATGCATTGAACCAGCTCGGCGTAAAGGCCTTCTCTAAAGGAAACGGAACCCCGCCGGTAGTAATAGAAGGAAGCGGGATAAAAGGAGGCAGTGTGGACATCCGCGGAGATATTAGCTCTCAATTTATTTCATCGATTTTGATTGCTTCCCCCTATGCGAAAGATGACGTGAAAATAAACATCAATACGCCCCTCAAATCAAAGCCATACGTTTACATGACGCTTGATATCATGGAAAAGTTCGGGGTGGAAGCTCAGGGCAATCTTAATTCCCTCATTATAAAAGCGAGGCAATCGTACAGGGGGAGAAGATACTCTGTGGAAGGCGACTATTCATCTGCATCATACTTCTTTGCTCTTGCGGCCCTTACTTTCTCTGAGGTTACCGTTCAAAATCTTAATAGAGAGTCAAAGCAGGCAGATAAGCTGATTCTTGACATCCTGAAAGATATGGGCGCAAAGGTTACCGTGAAAGATGGAGAGGTTACAGTGAGGGGAAACGGCCTATCTGGCATAGAAGTAGACTTGGGAGACGCCCCAGACCTCCTCCCTACAGTTGCGGCCCTCGGGTGCAGGGCTAGAGGCGAAACAGTTATAAGAAACGTGGGACATGTACGATTTAAGGAGACCGACAGACTTTCTGCCTGCGCCAAAGAGTATAAAAAGTTTGGCGTCTCAATTAATGAATATAACGATGGGGTTAAAATCAAGGGAGCTGGAAAACTGAAAGGAAGCAATGTAAAAAGCTATGGAGACCACAGGATGGTGATGGCTCTTGCAATACTTGGAGCAAGCGCCGAGGGGAAAACTGTGATTGATGATGCAAGGTGCATATCCATTTCATTCCCGGGATTTTTCGAGACTCTGGGCCAAATCGGTGTGAAAGTAAACATATCAGGGGGTAACTAATTGAAGGTAATGATAGTTGATGATGACGAGGATTTCATCTATATCGAAGAGCAGATGCTAAAAAAAGCAGGTTACGACGTAATCCCGGCTGTGGGCGGCAAGGAATGCCTGGCCAAGCTGAAAAATGAAACGCCGGACATAATTTTAATGGACGTTATGATGCCGGAAATTGATGGCTGGGAGGTCACAAAAATAATAAAGGGGGATAAAGAAACAAAAAATATTCCAGTGATTATGGTGACAGTCAAGGGAAGCGACAATGCAAAGACCAGAAGTTTCATATATTCACATGCGGACGGCCATGTCGTAAAGCCCATAATCGAAAAGGAACTTATCGAAACTGTAAGATGGGTGCTTGATAAAGGAGGCGTCAAATGAAGATAATGCTTGTAGACGATGAGCCGGATATCCTCCTCATTGAAAGGACCATACTAAAAAAAGAGGGATTCGAAACAATTGAGGCAGATAGCGGCGAAAAATGCATAGAGATGCTAAAAACCGAAAAACCTGACATAATCCTCATGGATGTTATGATGCCGGGAATGAACGGATGGGAAACCTGCAGTAGCATAAAGGAGAATGAATCGACAAAGAACATTCCAGTCATAATGGTGACAGTGAAGGGCACAGAAGAGGACATGACAAAGAGCTTTAAAAGCAGGGGCGACGGCCACGTCTCAAAGCCCATAGTAAGAGAAAAACTTATCCAGACGATAAAATGGATTTCAAAAAACAAAAAGATAGAGGGATAGAGTGCTTGCCGAATTTCCAGAGAATTACTCGGTTTTGTTATCGGGACCCCCCGGAGTTGGGAAGTTTGAATTTTGCCTGGATAAAGTTAAAGGTTGGCTAAAAAACGGCGAAAGGGTGCTGTACCTGACCACCGAGAGGAGTCCTGAAGAGATAAAATCCACGGCAGAAAAATTTGGACTTGACATCGAAGAATACAAAAACAAAACCCTCTTTTTCGTCGATTGTCACTCGTGGAGCTGGAGCATGGGCACGAGACTTGCAGAAGGTGACGGGACAATTAAAGCGCCAAATATAATGGATATAAATATTGCCCTGGAAAAGGCCATTAAAAACATGGAATGCCCGATAAGGATAGTATTCGACTCACTATCCCCCCTCCTTTTGTATATCGATGTCCCGTCTATGAAAAAGTTCTTTCATTTTATGACGTCAAAAACCAAGAGCGAATATGGCTTTATTATTTACACCCTGCAGGAAGGAGTTCATGACCCGAATATCCGTAATAGCTTAAGTGAACTCGTAGACAGCTTTCTTGAGATGCAGTACGATGAAGAGGCCGGAGGCTTTGGGAGAAGGCTCAGGGTCCATCATTCCAAGGACGCGCCCCCGGACACTTCATGGAAAAAGTTTCGAATAGGTGAGACTGGCCTGGAGATGGTGTGAAAAAATCCAGTCCACCCGCTAACTTTTAATGCTGCCATCTATGTGTCCTTCTTTGCGACGATATAAGTTACATTTTCTATCGGCTCGGTTTCACCGTCCTTGTAGACCAGTATTGAAAATTCCCTCTCTTTAGTTTTTTTGGGGTAGAGGTAGTAGCGGTTCGTGAAGGTTTTTTCATTTTTAATCGGCTTCATAAAACACTGGATTTTATAGCCATCTCTCGATGTGCAAATGAAGTAGTCGACAGTATGCCCCTCCTTATTTGTGATGACGAGCTGGACTATCGAGAGGTTTTCCCCCCTGATCAGGTTTTGGGATGTGATGGTTGCAAAATCCGAGCTTGAGGACGTTTGGAGGAGCACGGAATAAAACATGTAAGCTGCAAGGGATATTACGATGACAATTGTTGAGATGTATATAAACCTCAGTTTTTTCATGCGCTCACCTCAACTTTTCTTCTCATCCTCAAATAGACACAGGAGGATGCAACAAAAGGAATTAAAAAGAACACAAACTCTGGAACGTTGACCGAAAAGGCAAATGTGATTTCGGAGAGATCCTCCACAGCCTCGTTTGAATCATCTGCAGAATAGACAGAAGGGGCTGGCCCAATGGAGACCTGAGAATGCCAATTTCCCAACGTATCACTGCCCTGAATTGTGTAGCTATCGCTCAAATTTCCGTCTGAATCGGCCAAGACATCAACGCCAAAATACACCTGGTCATCTGCCCCGTCATAAATGCTGACATTATACAGTCCAAAAGGTGTAAAGCCAATCCCGCAAACATAGACGGTCTGTCCGACATAGAACGTATTAGCCTCGATTGAGCACCCGGAATCCGAGTAGGAATTCCATGACGGGGTTATGATGTGCACCGTGGAGTTTATGGTATCGTTGTCCGGGATGTTTCCCGCGCCAAAGCTCGAGGTGAAGTTTGCGTCTATTTCGTACCAGTCGCTTGAGCCCGTAACGTTGATTGGCCAATTCAGCTGGCATGATTCGCCCTCGTCCAGCGAAAGCGGGCAGGACTGGGAATTTTGATATGTCCTTTCAATCGAAATTTCGACAAAGTCTGTGCCAACCCTTGCAAGCTTTGGAAACCCTTGAGTTTCTGCCATGGCGAGCAGGTAAACATATCCGCTGGCATCGTCAATAAAATTCATGATGTTTGTTGGGTCGGTAAACGAGGCATTTATCCAATCAGGCGCGCCCGTAATATGGCTACCAAGGAGCTGCCAGTAACTGCTGTTCCAGGCATAAAGATATACGGTGTCCGGGGCGTTCCAGTATGATGCATTTCCTCTCCAGCTCATGTTCAATTCGGTGATACTATTTTCATCCTCTCCGATTACTAATCTGAATCTTTGCAAAGAGTAATTATTTTTAATAGAGTGTTCGTAGATTGCCTCACTGCCATCTCCAGGTACTGAAATATTTGCATAATTCCCGCCAAGTCCGGCGCCAGCG